>NZ_JACJSW010000204.1:0-4966 GCF_014698375.1 Microcystis flos-aquae FACHB-1344
CGCGATTTTCTGCTCATCGGTCGCAATAGCCAAGGTCAACCGGTAGAATTAGAAGCCTATAGTTTAGCCCCGTCAGAAGCCGAGTTTTGGCTAAAAACCTCAAATCCATCCAAATTTGCCGCCGAACACGGTGATAGCCTCTTAGAATACCTAAAGAGAGTGCTTTTACAGGCGGCTCCTATCACCTCACCGGCCGATGTTGCTTGGTTTCTTGCTTCCTATGCGCGCGACGCAAAAGCACGCTTAGAACATCATTCCGATCTTCCCGCTCTGGCCAATATTCGTCAAGCTTTAGAAAATGCCCTCGGTATCAAATTTGAACGGGAACAGGGGAATAAATTTTTTCGTTCTACCCTCGTGCAAACCCTCTTTTATGGTTTATTTTCTGCTTGGGTATTATGGCACAAGCAAAACCTCAATCGCGAGGATAAAGAGGATAAGTTCGATTGGAAATCCGCAGCCCATAATCTCCATGTTCCCATGTTAGCGATCCTATTTGAGCAGATCGCCGCACCGAGTAAGTTAAAATCTTTGGGATTAGTAGAAGTTTTGAATTGGACCGGTGCAGCTTTAAATCGAGTGCGACGGGAGGAATTTTTTCGTCAATTCGATGAGGGACAAGCGGTACAGTATTTCTATGAACCATTTCTGCAAGCTTTTGATCCTGATTTACGCAAAGAATTGGGAGTTTGGTACACTCCTCCGGAAATTGTTCGCTATATGGTAGCGCGAGTCGATCGAGTTTTACGAGAAGAATTAAATATTGAGGACGGTTTAGCTAATCCCGATGTTTATATTCTCGATCCTTGCTGTGGAACTGGTGCTTATTTAGTCGAGGTTTTGCGCTATATTACCGATACTTTACAGGAAAATGGGGCGGGTGCTTTAGCCATGGCTTTGGTGAAAAAAGCAGCCATAGAAAGAATTTTCGGTTTCGAGATTTTAACCGCTCCTTTTGTCGTCGCTCATCTACAATTAGGTTTATTCCTGCAAAGTTTGGGTGTACCTTTAATAGAAGATAGTGAACGGGTGGGGATTTATCTGACTAATGCTTTAACTGGTTGGCAACCTCCCGATGAGGAAAGTAAACAGAAAATTCAACAGCTACAATTAAGTTTTCCGGAGTTAAATAAGGAACGAGAGGCAGCCGATGAAGTTAAGCGCGGTAAACCGATTTTAGTTATTCTCGGTAATCCTCCCTACAATGCTTTTGCTGGAACCAGTCCCGCAGAAGAAGCAGGTTTAGTGGAAGTGTATAAACAGGGTTTAATCTCCGATTGGGGGATTAAAAAGTTTAATTTGGATGAGTTATATGTGCGCTTTTTTCGTTTAGCAGAAAGATGTATTTCAGAAAATACTGGTAAAGGGGTTGTTTGTTATATTTCTAATTTTTCCTATCTCGGTGATCCTTCTTTTGTGGTGATGCGGCAAAGATTTTTACAAGAATTTGATCGTCTTTGGTTTGATTGTCTCAATGGTGATAGTCGCGAAACAGGAAAGTTAACCCCTGAAGGTAATCCCGATCCTAGTGTTTTTTCTACTCAATACAATAAGGAAGGAATTCGAGTCGGGACAACTATCGGATTAATGGTAAGAAAGGAAGTAAGGAATAAAAATGTTGATGTCTATTTTCGCCATTTCTGGGGAGTTGCTAAACGAGAACAGTTATTAGATAGTTTAAATAATCAAGATTTTGATGCTTTTTATCAAGTCTCTAACCCAGAACAATCTAATCGTTATTCTTTCCGTCCCTCCGATGTTTCCTCTCACTATTTAGCATGGCCAAAGTTAACAGATTTATCTGATGAAGCTCCAATTACAGGTTATAAAGAGAATCGAGGCTATAGTTTTATTGATAGTGATAAAACTATTCTTTCGGAAAGAATAAGTAAATACTTTGATCAAAATGTTTCATGGGAAGAATTAGCATCACTTAATACAGGTTTAACTAAAAATGCAGCTCGATTTGATGCCAAAAAAGCCAGAGATAAAGTCTTAAAGTTACGCAAAAAATTTAATCCTCAAATGCTGTTACCTTATCTGCTCAGACCCTATGAGGTTAAATGGTGTTATTATACTCAAATTAGACCGCTTTGGAATGAGTCTAGACCTTCGCTATTTATTCATCAATTTCAAGGTAATTCCTTTTTAGTCAGTCGTCCTGCTGGTGTTGCCTCTCCCGAAGGAATACCATTTTATTTTACTAACTGTTTAGGAGACTTTGACTTTATTAGAGGTCATGCTTATCACTTTCCTATACGATTACGTCAAAATTCAGAGAAGGTGAATACAGAAGATAATACTCAAGGAAAATTATTCGATTCCAGTAACTTTAATAGTCCTTCAATAAAAGCCAATCTTTCAGAAAAATCTCGTCAATACTTAAATCAACTGGGTATTAATAATCTTGATGAAAATATCGAGAATGCTTCCTTAATTTGGCTGCACACATTAGCGATTGGGTACTCTCCCTTATATCTTCGGGAAAATGCCGACGGTATTCGTCAAGACTTCCCAAGGATTCCCCTTCCCAATAGCCAAGAATTATTAATTAAATCCGCCGAACTAGGACAAGCGATCGCATCTCTTTTAGACACAGAAAACCCAGTTATAGGAGTCACCAAAAAACCGACCCCTGCACTGCAAAAAATCGCCTTGATTTCCTGCACTGATGGGGGAAATTTAAACCCAGATAAGGGGGATTTAATTATTAACGTCGGTTGGGGACATGGGGGTAAAAATGGTGTGACAATGCCGGGTAAAGGAAAAGCGATCGCCAGACAATATACAACCGCAGAAATGAGCGTAATTAGCCCAGAAATGCGAAAATTATTAGGAACGACCACCTATGATATTTATCTCAATGATCGAGCCTATTGGCAAAATATACCGGCCCGGGTTTGGGAATATACCATCGGGGGTTATCAAGTCATTAAAAAATGGCTAAGTTATCGCGAGGAAAAATTATTAGGACGGGGATTAACTATCGCAGAAGTGCAGGAAGTAAGCGAGATGACTAGAAGAATTACTGCGATTATTCTCCTAGAATCAGACCTAGATGATAACTACCAAAATATCAAAACAGCCGTGTATTCTTTTTAACTTAGTGTGAGCAGAATTCCCTCGCTTTTAGCGATGGGATGAATGCTGATACTAAATCCGTTGAGTACAGGCTAGTTATGAGACGAGGCACTCATGCAAGAGGCAAAAGGGGAAATAAATAATCAGTTTTTAATAACAGGATTTAGTATGACATTCAGTTTTTTTCCCACTTCCCACTCCCCAATTCATAATTCATAATTCCCCAAGGATTGGATGATTGAAGCCTTCTGAAGCAAAAGAATATCTGTGATTGCTATCAAAACTGTTATATTATATAAAAATATTTCTGAGATTTTTTCTATGCCTCTAATTAAAATTCAAACTTCTGTCACCTCCCTCGATGATGAGACGGTTAATCAACTTTTGCAGAGTCTTTCGGCTAAATTAGCTAAACATCTGGGAAAACCCGAATCCTATGTGATGACAGCTTTAGAATCGGGGATAAAAATGACTTTTGCTGGTACTTTTGAGCCGGTGTGTTATGTGGAGATTAAAAGTGTTGGTTCTATTTCCGCCGCTCAAACTAAAAGCATGAGTAGTGATTTTTGTCAAGAAATTGAGGCTTATTTAGGAATACCGAAAAATCGCATTTATCTAGAATTTGCCGAGGCGAAAGGTGATCTTTGGGGATGGAATGGCACTACTTTTGGCTAATTTATGCCAAAATTATCGGAGATAGGGCTTATTTTAACTCTCTGGTTAAGATTTTTGCCTGTTCAATCCAAGCTAACATCACCGCAATATCGGGACATAAATCGCGTCTTTGCAGATTAGCCACCTGAAAGCGGAGAATCTGTCGATGCAACTGCTGAATTGATGTCTGTGCCAATTGCGGGATGGAAGCAATACCGGCATGAACCAGCAAACCGCAGTATTGACAACCCACGGCGGGAATCGAGGCTAATTCCGCCATTGCCACCCACTTATTAATATATTTAGCCTGAATTTGCATTCTTACTGCTAATTTTTCCTTACCCAATTGCGGACGAACTTTTTGCAGAAGTTGTGCGGTGGTGTCGATACCGCAATCCTTTAATTTTTGGCAATCTTGGTCACTTAACCCCGGCAAATGTTCAATTAACCAGCTTTGCCTGTGGATAAGTTGCGATCAATTCATCGAAATTATTAACTATTGATAAGTAGATTATAGCAGTTAAGTAGGGAGGCACAATTATTTGTAGGATGGGTTAGCGGTAGCGTAACCCATGCGGGCTATCGATTATGAAGAATACATCAGTATTTATAATTTAGTAATTAAATTAATCAGAAATTTTAAAGATGATCTATTAAATGCCGCCGTGACGGAACAGTATAAAAAAGTCAAAAGTATATAGGGTTAATACTAAATCCGTTGAGTATGCGCTACATATCAGAACAGGCACTCATGCAAGAGACAAAAGGGGAAATAAATAATCAGTTTTTAATAACCGGATTTAGTATGACTCCATCACTATCAAGAACTGTTCCAATAGTGGCAAGAGACGAAGTGACTAATCGGAGTAACTTGTCTTTTGTCTCTGCCAAATTCTTATCTTCTGTATTGCGCTGTAAACTTTGAGTATTATAAATTTTTTTAATTAATTCTTCACCAGCAGAAAAAACATTACTATCAGAAGTGTTGAACGGGGAAAAAAGTCGTACAAAATTTGATATTATAGATAAGAAAACAAAGTAAATATACACCAATAAATGTGAATAAGCCATGCTAACAATTTTCCCAAAACTAATGAAAGAGCTTCTCAAGCCACTCCCCAAAAATGACTATCCCGCATTAAGTACATTTACTTTTGTGTCCTGTTGGATAGGTTTTGCACTGGATAAAAGTATCGTCAGCATGAGAGACTTAAGCGCACGCCTGAAAATG
>NZ_JACJSW010000205.1:0-30341 GCF_014698375.1 Microcystis flos-aquae FACHB-1344
TTTTTGGATAGGTACTTATGGTACTTTTTGGGTTGAGTCGATGGATACTTTCTCGGAACTTGCCTTTTCTTTGATCCGCCTCAAACCCCAGAAAAACCCTTATTTCTCCAAAGGGTTAACGGCTATGAGCCTTATAAAGCAAGCTTTTTAACTGTTCTGTCACCCCTTGAGGTTAAAATCCGATGTTCATGCTGCGAATATAGGATTAAGACCTTCAAAAACCTGGCATTATCCTTCTTTTAGTACATAAATTGGTACAAAAAAAAGAGGGCAAGAAAGCCTGAAACGACCGGCTACTGACGACCGACGACCGACGACCGACTCCTAACCCCACCAACAAACTTTTTGCCGCAAACCCTGTTTATTCCCCCTTTTGCATGAGTGCCTGTCCTTATAAGTAGCCTATGCTCAACGGATTTAGTATGATAAAGAGTATGAGCGATTAAAAGCTTATGCAGAGAAAGAAGGAGTATCAATGGCAGAGATTCCGCAGGACTATATCAAAACTTTGGATACAACGGGATAAATCCCTTAGTCTCGCTCCACAGCCGGTTCCGTTAAAACGGACTGGCTATCTCTGGCTCGGCAATTTTTTCGCTATTGACGGCCTTTGATGATGAATGTCAAGAACTCCCCAATGATTCCGTGTTGAAGGGGAGCAAAAAGCTGACGGCTGACAGCTGATAGCTCTTTATTGCTAACCGGACTGACGATGATCTATTCTGTATCCTAGCCTGACTCGCCAATCCCCACCGCCAAAAAAGAATAATGTACTGCGATTACCTGGTTCAAATCCTCACCGCACGCGTCTACGATGTCGCCCAAGAAACCCCCTTGGAACTTGCCCCCAATCTCTCCCAACGCTTGCACAATCAGCTTTTACTCAAGCGCGAGGATATGCAGTCGGTTTTCTCCTTTAAACTGCGCGGCGCATACAACAAAATGGCGCATTTGTCAAGGGATTTGTTACAAAAAGGTGTAATTGCTGCTTCGGCGGGAAATCATGCCCAGGGAGTCGCTTTGGGGGCGCGGCAATTGGGAACCCAAGCGATTATCGTTATGCCTGTCACCACTCCGCAAGTCAAAATCGACGCGGTAAAAGCCCGGGGCGGGATTGTCGTCCTGCACGGTGACACCTACGATGATGCCTACACCTACGCGCAGCAGTTAGAAGCGGAAAAAGGCTTAACTTTTATCCATCCCTTCGATGACCCGGAGGTAATCGCCGGCCAGGGTACGATCGGTATGGAAATTTTACGACAATATCAGCAACCGATCGAGGCGATTTTTGTCGCTATTGGTGGCGGTGGCTTAATATCAGGTATTGCAGCCTATGTCAAGCGTTTACGTCCAGAAATTAAAATTATCGGGGTGGAACCTGTGGACTCAGACGCGATGAATCAATCCCTAAAAGCCGGTTATCGGCTGCGTTTGTCCCAAGTGGGATTATTTGCCGATGGGGTGGCGGTGCGCGAGGTGGGAGAGGAGACTTTTCGTCTCTGTCAGCAGTATGTGGACGAGATTATCCTCGTGGATACGGATGATATCTGTGCGGCGATTAAGGATGTTTTTCAAGATACACGCTCGATTTTAGAACCTGCGGGGGCGTTAGCGGTAGCAGGAGCGAAAGCTTATGTAGAAAGAGAAGGAATTGAGGATAAAACCCTCGTTGCTGTGGCTTGTGGGGCGAATATGAACTTTGATCGTCTGCGGTTTGTGGCGGAAAGGGCGGAATTAGGGGAACGGCGCGAGGCGTTGTATGCTGTGACTATTCCCGAACAACCGGGCAGTTTACGGCGTTTTTGCGAATGTGTCGGCAAACGCAATTTAACCGAATTTAGTTATCGTATTGCCGATGAAAAAGAAGCACATATTTTTGTCGGCGCCCAGATCGAAAATCGCACTGATGCCAAGAAATTAGCCGAGAGTTTTGAAGCTTGCGGCTTTAAAACCCTCGATATTAGCGATGATGAATTGACTAAATTGCATCTGCGCCACATGGTGGGAGGGCGATCGCATTTAGCCGATCATGAATTATTTTACCGCTTCGAGTTTCCCGAACGACCGGGGGCTTTAATGAAATTTGTCGCCTCCATGAGTCCCCACTGGAATATCAGCGTTTTCCATTATCGCAATAACGGGGCCGATTACGGGCGCATCGTCGTGGGCATACAAGTCCCCCCCGATGAAATGAATCAATGGCAAGCTTTTCTCGATACTCTCGGCTATCGCTATTGGGATGAAAGTCAAAATCGGGCCTATCAGTTGTTTTTAGGTTAAATCGCCATTTTCAGGAAGTTATCAGCAGATGAATCAAGATTTTCTCCATATTTCCGTTTTGAGTCAAGAATTAATCGCCGGTTTAAATATTCAACCCGGGGGGCATTATCTCGATCTTACCCTCGGGGGTGGTGGACACAGCCGCCTGCTTTTAGAAGCCCATCCCGAAACCACAGTAACCGCCATCGATCGCGATCAAAGCGCCCTAGAAGCCGCTAAAATTAGTCTCGCTCCCTATCTAGATAGCCGTTTAACCCTCTGGTGGGGGAACTTCGCCGATTATAAGGGACAAAATAGCAGTTTTGATGGCATTATCGCCGATTTAGGAGTCAGTTCTCCCCAATTCGATCAGAGCGAGCGCGGCTTTAGTTTTCGCCACACGGCAGCCTTAGATATGCGGATGGATCGCTGTCAATCCCTAACGGCAGCCGATATTATCAACCATTGGCACGAAAAAGAATTAGCAGATCTTTTTTATCAATACGGAGAAGAACGTTTATCTCGTCCTATTGCTCGCTCGATCGTCCAAAAACGTCCCTTTACTACCACCACTGAATTAGCGGCTGTCATCGCTAGTTCTGTACCCGCTAGTTACCGTTATGGACGTATTCATCCGGCAACGCGGGTTTTTCAATCCCTACGCATCGCTGTTAATCAAGAATTAGATTCTCTGCAAAAATTGTTAAATCAAGCCCCCCACTGGCTAAAATCCGGGGGAATTATCGCTATGATCAGTTTTCATAGTCTAGAAGATCGTCTGATCAAGTATGGCTTTCGCGAAGATAATTCCTTGAAAATTATCACGAAAAAGCCGATTATTCCCAGCCGAGAAGAACAGGCTAAAAACCCTCGTTCTCGTTCGGCTAAACTAAGAATAGCCCAAAAGATCGAATCAGAGGTTATCTGATAGCAGTTATCTTAATTGTGAGGTACAAACTCTCTGGTTTTGGGGAGTCGTTATCTTGAAGATAAAGGCTGTGGTAAATTGACACTCCCGTCGCGCTTATGCGAGGGATTCTTGGTTCACTGACTCAAGTTGTCTTAGCAGGTATTTCTACCAACCAAAATAGAGCTTAAATCTCCCCAAGCGTTTAGGTCTAACGACCAGCTTCCGATATGCCCTATCGTAGCTTTTTTGAGTATATTTAATGCCGCCATCTTGTCCCTATCTTCTATATACCCACACAAACAAACATGAGTTCTGACTGATAGAGACTTTTGGATTAACCGACCACAATTAAGGCATTCTTGACTTGTATAGGCTGGATTAACTGCAATAGTTAATCGGCCGTATTTAATACCAAAATACTCTATCCATTTTCTTAATTGCGACCAACCCGCATCATTAATACTCTTAGCTAGTTTTCGATTACGCACAAGGTTCTTGACTTTTAAATCTTCGTAAGCTATCAAGTCGTTTGACTGAATTAAACGGAGTGCCAATTTTTTAGCAAACTCTTCTCGTTGCCTACTTACTTTTAAATGTCCCTTGGCGTATTTTTGACTAGCTTTTTTGTAGTTATTAGACTGCTTTTGTCCTCTCTTAAACTTTTTCGACTTTCTTCTATTCAGTTTATTAAGACGCTTCTCTGCTTTTCGATAATACTTAGGAGGCTCTACTGTATTCCCGTTGCTGTCAGCATAAAGATATTTTAACCCCAGATCTAATCCTACGCAATGACCCGTCGATTCTGATTGTGGGGTTATATCTCTAGCATCGATTTTTAGCATTAACTGGCAATAATATCCATCAGCCCTTTTAACTATTCTTATCCGTTGAATTTGCCATTCTTGAAAATCCAACAAGTCTCGACTACCAATTAGTTTTAACTCCCCAATGTTTTTTCCATCAGTGAAAGTTATTCTCTTGGAATTTCGATTAAGTTTCCAACCTGACTTTTTAAACTCAACAGAATGAGTACGTTTAGAGTATTTAGGATATCCTTTCTTACCAGCAATTTTGTTCTGGCAATTGTTATAGAACCTAAGAATAGCAGTCCAAGTCCGTTCGCAAGCCTGTTGACAAGCTGTAGAGTTAAGGTCTTTGACAAAAGGATATTCATCTCTTAATTGAGTTGTGTATCGATAAATATCTTTTTGTCCTACACCTTTATTGTCTTCCCAATATCTAAGACATTTATTCCGAACAAACTGTACTGTCCGAATAGCCTCATCAATGGCTTGATATTGAGATGGTTTTCCTCTAAGCTTGTACTCTAAAACAAACATTTTGCGTTATCGACCTACCACGCAAACTACTCTAGCATACTAAAATTAAATTGGCAACTATAGATTAGAGTTATTCTTAGTCGTGCTTCGCTGTTCTATGCTGGCGGAACCTTTCATCTCCGAGGTGAAACCGAGGGTTCCTTCAAGCCGACATTATAGGTAAAAACCAAGAAAAAAAGCCGGTATTTATTCTTGAAAATCACTGACTAAAATAACGCAGTCCTTTTACCAATCTTTCTACTGCCGCTAAAGCCGTTTCTGGAGATAAAGCACCGTAGGCAAGACGCAAATAACAGCCTTCTGTTATCCCAAAAGTTGAACCGGGTAACACCGCCACCCGCTGCCGCTCGATTAAACTTTTAACTAACTGAAAATCATTCTTGTCTGTGGTAATTTTCAGGAAAAAATAAAAAGCACCTTCCGCAGTGGCAACATCACAGATATCGCCGATTGATTCTAAAGCATTCAGGCAAATTTCTCTAACTTGACTGATAGTTTTCAACTGTTCTAAAGGATAGCTTTTACCCACCTGCAACGCCCCTAGGGCCGCGTATTGCGAAACCACCGGCGGACAGATTAAAATAGTATCCTGAATCTTATTAATCGCCTCAGATAAATGTTCTGGTACTACCATATAACCAATGCGCCAACTGGCAAAACCGTAGGCTTTTGAGAGACTAAATAAGGAAATAGTCCAGGATTCACTGCCAACAATTGCCGCCGGGGAAAAGTGGCGGGCATGGTTATAGGTAAAATACTCATAAGCCTCATCGTGAATGTGATAGATGCCCTTTTTTTGACAAATTCGATTGACTTCTCTCAGGGTATTTTCTGGATAAACTACTCCCGTGGGATTATTAGGAGAAATCGTCACCACTGCCTTAGTTTTTTCCGTGATTGCCTCTTCAATGGCGGCCGGACGCAATTGATAATTTTTGTCTGTGGCGACCAAAATAACTTGACAATCAGCCATTTTTATGGCCATTTCATGATTGAAATAAAAGGGAGTGTTGAGAATAATTTCATTCCCGGGGGAAGTAATGGCTAAAATGGCATTCATAAAAGCCATATTACTGCCCGCCGTCACAAAAATTGCCTGTTTATCGCTGATTTCTATCCGATTATCTTCGGCTAGTTTTTCCCGAATTACTGTTAATAAGGGGGGAATTCCCGCCACAGATTGATATTGATGATTTTTGGGATTGGCTAAGAATAAAGATAGAGATTTGATCGCCTCCCGGGGTGGATAATAGGAAACAACCCCTTGACCTAGGGAAATAGTACCAGGGTTCGCTTTAATTAATTGACCGACCACGGGAATAATCGGTGTTTGTACCCCGTCCATGCGGGAGAGAAGGTCTTTCATTAAAGTAATCAATGGAGCCGAGCAGAGTCGAACTGCTGTCCAAATTAGGTATTGACTGTCCGTTCATTCACAGGTTTAGTTTCGATTACCCTCGAAACGGGGACTGTCACTTATCCCGGACAGTGGGATGCTCTAGTTAAAGCTTAGACGGTTAACTAACTAGAGAAAGTTAAACGTGGCATCCGTTGGGGGTTTATCCATAGTCCTTAACGGAGTCAAACTATGAATGCTCGAGTCGATTAGAGACTATTAGGCAGCTACAGGAGCGGCTTTACGAGCGAAAGGAACGATGTTGTTCGCATTTACTTTTTGTTTGAGCCTTTGATTTACGAGAGGAGACTCACTCTCGACCTGTATCACGGGGGAGCTTTCGCTAACCTGTCGAAACCGTTACGGCCCCTTGTGCTTACATTCTGATTATAGCATATTTTTTGATTAAGCTAATTTCGGCTCAATTGAGGATTTTTCCCTTCCCAGGCGTTAGAGCCAGGCTAGATCGGTAAAAAAGGTTTTTATCGCTGATTTTTCTAAAATAGCATCGTTATCAAAGAGATAAGCCATCAGGTTCTCTCGTCCAAGATATTATGCATTTCTTCGGCTAATTATTCTGAATTTCCCCAATTTTCGGTTAAATTCGCCAACAATCTCCTAATTATTGATTGCCTCGGTGTGAATTGCCACCTATCAACAATCTATCTCCATACCACAATTTAGCCATTTTGTCAAAAAAAATTTGACTTTGCAACAAAACTACACAAAAATTAGATCAACGTTGTTCGGAAAAAAAGGGACAATTGGCGAAAGTGTTTGGTTTTGCTCAAGGGAAAAATCTAGATTTAGCAAGGGTTTTAAGACAACCCAGACCATTAAAACCCTAAAAATTACAACAAGAGCAATTATAGCATAATGCAAAATTATACTAGAATCGCTGGAAGTATTGCAATCTCGTAAATAAATAAAAATTATTCTCAATAAATTCTTAAGTAAAAATAAATATTACCGATTGTAAATTTAAATATTTTTAAGTATTGAAGCTATTTATATATAAAATACTTATCATTTTGCCCTGATTGCCTCTGACTTTTCTCTCCCCACAGTAACCACAGGAAAGACTATTACAGCATAATTATTCGATTCAAGAGCCAAAAGTAAAACCAGAAATATAGAGAGCTTACTAACAAGCTCTCTACAAAGTTTCGGTCTTCTGCCACTTATTTTCCCAACTAAGATTTATTAGCAGTATTCAAGCTACCAACTTGAATATTCAGATTAATTTTTTGTCCTTCCCGGCTAATTTCTACGGGTAAATTATCGCCGATTTGAGTATTAGCAACAATTTCCCGAACCGCATCGGGATCGGTGACATTCTTACCACCTACAGACTTTAACACATCACCCGATCGCAATCCCGCTGCTGCGGCAGGAGAATCTCTCATCACCCGCACTAACAAGACACCAGAATCATCGGGGATAGTCCAATTATCAGCCATAGGACTATCGGCTAATTGTTCTTTTACCTCCGGGGTTAACTGTACCATTTGAACACCGAGATAGGGATGTTCCACCTTACCCGTAGCGATTAATTGTTCGGCGATTCTTTGGGCAGTCTTAATCGGAATAGCAAAACCTAAACCCTGGGCATTTTGAATGATAGCAGTGTTAACTCCGATGACTTCTCCCCGAGCATTTAACAAAGGTCCGCCGGAATTTCCGGGGTTAATTGCCGCATCGGTTTGTAGGAAATCCACCAATTTATCACTAGCACCAATTTGGGAGCCATTGCGTTCCTTGGCACTAATAATTCCCGTGGTGACAGTGTTATCTAATCCCAAAGGATTACCGATAGCGATCGCCCATTCTCCCACCTGTAAACTATCAGAATTACCTAATTTAACCGTGGGTAAATTGCTCGTTTCTACCTGTACCACTGCCACATCAGTTAAAGGATCACTACCTAAGACTTTACCATCAATAGTGCGACCATCTTTGAGGGTGACTGTCACCTTATCTGCTCCCTCGACAACGTGAGCATTGGTGATAATTTTACCGTCATTACTGATAATAAACCCGGAACCTGTACCTCTTTGAACTTGTTTTTCTCCTCGCTCGGGTATTTGGGAACCGAAGAAGCGACGGAAAACAGGATCGTTAGCAAATTCGCCTAAATCATCGCCTCCATTAACTTCCCTAGAAGCATTAATTCTTACCACCGCCGGCCCCACTTCTTGCACCACAGAAGCGACAAAATTGGTGGGAATAACCAGAGACGAGGGAGCGGCTGCGGCCGGTGTGGAGGGGCGAGGATTATTGGCAGAGGGGGCAATATTTTGGGCTAATTCCAGAGGATTTTGACTGTAGGCGTAGGTGGCACCGATGCCTAACCCGGCACCCAAAACCAGTAAAGAGGAATAGGCAAAAAGTTTTTTCATCCCAGAAGATTTGGAGCGTTTAGGATTACCTTCGTTGATCGGGGAAATATTATCGTTAAAAATATTGCGAGTCATAGTTTTTAGTGTTTAACCATTCTGAGAAGGGAATAAAAGTCAGTCCTAATAAGGGTGTGAGAGGAGTGTTTCGGAAAACGGCTTGGGACTGACTATCTCTAATTTAGGCAGGGGATATGAACTTACTGTGACGCAGACATGAAGTTTTGATTGCAAGGTCATTATCCTAGTGGATAGACAGATAGAAAGATAGAGGGTGGTGATTCGGTAGTAGTGATGGAGGCTTAATCCTTTGCTTTGCTGTGCATTGTAGTCATGGATAAAATACCAAAGGGCTCCCCAACGTGATTCTCCATTTTTTTAGAGAAAGATAGACTCTCTCTCACCAGCAGAGAAATCCTTTGTCGAAAGGTATTATTTAATCTTTCAATAGGATTAGTTTGACCAGTTTCTTGACCGAACGGTCGATGACGTTTACTAGGAATTACTGTCTTATAGGACTCCCAAAAGTCTGTGTAAGTAACAGCACATTGTCGGTAAACACCGGGTAAACTGGCCCCAAAGTTTTTTGGCTGATTGACGACTCCTATCTCCGCGCATAGCAACCAATAATACTAAATCCGTTGAGCATAGGCTACTTATAAGGACAGGCAAAAGGGGTGGATAAATAATCAGTTTTTAATAACCGTATTTAGTATTAGACCAGAGTATCAGAGATTATTCCGATGGTCAGCAGCACAAAAAACTGCACTTATAGAATCGATTCTACTCTCGATTCCAATTCCTCCAATATTTGTGGACGAGGATAAAAACGGTGTACGGGAATTAGTCGATGGATGGCAACGTGTTTCTACTTTCATAAGTTTTCTTGGTGAACTAAAAGGTAGTAAATGGACAATTGACTATCAAGAAGATAGAGACAGATCAGGAGTCGAAGAAGAAGAAGAAATTGATGAGGAAAGCGGGGAAGAAACTGGAGAGAGAAAAACTATAAATAAATGGACTTTGCAAGAAGGAGGATTGGTCAAAAGCTTGCAAGGCTTTAATGTTGACAATCTTCCAAAAAATCTAAAAATAAACTTGAAAAGGGCTGTTGGTAGAGTTGAAATTTTGAGAGGAGAAAGTAGTACTTCCATGAAGTATGAGTTGTTCAAACGACTCAACTCTGGAGGTTCAAAATTAACTCCACAGGAGGGAGATAAGAAATGCAATTTATCGAGGGGTTAATCCCAGGCTTAACGAGCTTTTACTAAAAGTTAGTCAAAGCGAAGTTTTCAAATCTCTTACTCAATTAAGTAATGGCAAACTTAATGAATTATATGATCAAGAATTAGTTCTTAGGTTTTTTGCTTTCTACAAAAATGCTGAAACCCAGATAGATCAAGGAAAATCATAAATCGAGGTTAACCCTTTGTCCCGTAATGGTTTGAGCCTTTTTTGCTGACCGAAAACGCCTAAGTCCCAATAGAAGGTTTTTGCGTCATTTTTAACTAATGTAACAAGCAGATGACGTATCCCCAATTAAGTGCTAGTCTGGCAGAAGATATTAGATTGCTTAGACTTGCAGTAATTTTCTCAAATGTCAATAGCTAATTAATTACAGCCTTTCTTCTAAAGGTAAAGCATAGACTAATCCTTGCCAATTAGGTATTTCAGATGCGAGAAATAACCTCATGTATATGGTAAACGCTGTATCCACAAGTGAGGAATAGGAAAATGTCCAGTGATAATAAAAACAATAGTTTAATCGTACAGATTATTAGTTCTGTTATTATAGCCCTTCTTGCTGGAGCGACAGCCCCCTGGTGGTGGCAAGAAATTAAATCTTTTTTTGCTGGTAAATCCCCGGAACCGACACCAATACCAACCCCTACATATAGGCCACCACCAACACCGGCACCAATACCAAACCCTACATATACGCCACAGAAAACCTCAATTAATATAGCTTATGCCGGGGATAATTTTGGATGTGTTCTGCCCATAGCTGTCAACATTAGTGGTGAATATTTTTATCCGCAAGGAAATTTTTCTACTATAAATAATATTGACTTAGGACAACAAAGATATCAAATAACTGGACAAATTCGTTGTCAAACTATTGGCAATTGTCAAGTCTATGGGGAAGGGGTAATTAATGTAATACCAAATAATACCTACTATGTGATTTGGCGAAATACAAGTATAGGTCAATGTACTGCACATTTACAATAACCTTGCTTGTTGCTCGGCAAAATACCAAGATGTCCTTTTTCCTTTTTCCCTTGAAACTGATTCCTGAATTATACTGTATGAGCTAACGACTAAGCGTGATAATTTTTTGAAAATCTCTTTGAATAATGGCAAAATTTTTGTCAGTTAAAAGCGGCACATGAACGAATAAAGCTCTCGGATGATGTTTTAAGACTTGAAAATATAATTCTTCGCAGACAAACTGACCGGCATTATCGCTGATATAGCTATAGGCAAGCTCTTTGACAAAATCCTTAAGAGGAATTGGTGTAAATAACTTTTTTGTGCTACTCCTAGCCTGAGATTCTAAACTTAAACGATAACGACTTTCTGCCATGCCACAACAAATAACGAAATCAGGCTTTTTGTCTTGAAGAGCTTTGATAACTCGTTCACTGGCTCGATGGGTATTAACGGGAAGTTGACGCAAAAATAAAAGCTTTTTGGGATAATTATATTGAATGGATACTAACAAATCATCGGAGGAATTACTCCGGTGATGGCATAACCAAGGCGCAAAAGAAGTTAAGAGAATTGTCAAGTTATCTCCTGATAGTTAATTGGGATGATCAACAAAAAAGCGAGCGAGGGGACAAAAATTGCTACAATAACTGACGTGACCTCAATTAAAGACGAGATTGATATCCTATGCAACGCCGTAAATTTTTGCTGATCAGTGGCAGTTTAGGCGGTTTTAGCTTGGTAGCTTGCGCTCATCAAATTTTACAGCCCGTTACTTCCAAAAATCCCCCTGAGTCGGCTGTTAAACAAGCACAAAAGGCGAAAAAAGTCAAGATAATTGTGATTAGTGACCTTAATAGTCAATACGGTTCCACAACTTACGATCCCGAAATCGATCGAGCTATCCCTTTAATTATCAATAATAAACCCGATCTGGTCCTCTGTGGTGGCGACATGGTGGCAGGACAAAAAAGCAGCTTGACAGAGGCAGCAATTAACGCCATGTGGTCAGCCTTTGATCGCCATATCGCCGCGCCCCTGCGAGCTGCTAAAATACCTTTTGGTTTTACCATCGGTAATCATGACGCTTCTGGAGCTTTATCGGCAGGAAAATTTATCTATGCTCAAGAGAGACAATTAGCCCAAGATTATTGGCAAAACCCCCAACATGATACAAGTTTAAATTTTATCGATAAAACCGGCTTTCCTTTTTATTATACTTTCACTCAAAATGGTATATTCTATCTAGTTTGGGATGCCTCCACTCATTTAATCTCTCAGGAACAACTAAATTGGGCAGCAAAAAACTTGAGTAGTAGCGACGCTAAAAATGCTAGGATGCGGCTAGTAATCGGTCATTTACCCCTCTACGGTATTGCCGTGGGCAGAAATCGACCGGGGGATTATTTAGCCGATGCCGAGAAATTAAGAGCGTTTTTAGAGGGCCATCAGGTGCATACTTATATTAGTGGCCACGCTCACGCTTACTATCCGGGTAAACGGGGGCAATTACAATTATTACACGCGGGAGCTTTAGGCAGTGGACCGCGACGGTTATTGAACAGTGAACAAGCACCTAGAAAAACCCTAACAATTGTCGATATTAATCCCCATCAACAGGAAACAGTTTACACCACCTACGACATGAAAACCCAAGAGGCGATCAATATTACCAGTTTACCTCCTTTGATTATGGCTCCCAACGGGCAGGTTTTACGTCGAGATATTCCATCGGTTAACTAGAAAGGAATTCCCCTAATGGCCACTGTCATCAGCACCGTTAATATGAAAGGAGGAGTAGGAAAAACTACCCTTACCGTCAACCTTGCCACCTGTTTAGCTAAATTTCAGCAAAAACGAGTCCTTGTCCTCGATTTAGACGCTCAAATCAGTGCGACTCTTAGCTTAATGTCTCCCCACGAATTCGCTCAACTGCGTCGCAAAAAACGCACTTTAAGCTATTTATTAGAAGCAATTATCAAACCCAATCCCTACAATAAATTAACTATTGATGATATTATTGTCCCTTCAGTCTGTGAAATTCAAGGCTTAGATCTACTGCCAGGAGACATCGAACTTTATGATGAATATGTCGTCTCAGAAACCCTGCACCACCAAGCAATTTTACAGGAAGATTTAGGCTTTGATCATGCTTGGAATAACCTGGAAAGAATCTTAATTCAAAAAATCATTGATCCCATTCAAGACCGTTACGATTATATTATCATGGATTGCGCTCCGGGCTATAATCTTTTAACTCGTAGTGGTCTATGTAGCAGTCATTTTTATTTACTACCTGCCCGTCCCGAACCTTTATCAATTGTCGGCATTCAGCTATTAGAAAGAAGAATAGTTAAACTGAAAGCTAGTCATCAAGAAACCGCACCGATTAACCCCGGTTTACTCGGTATAGTTTTTATTCTTTCCGGTGGTGGTTTACTCAGTCGCTACTATAATCAAGTCATGCGCCGGGTACAACAGGATTTTCAAGCCCATCAAATTTTTGCTAATGCGATTCCTCTGGATGTTAATGTAGCTAAAGCTGTTGATATGTTCGTGCCTGTGGTGGCAGCTATGCCCTCTTCTAGTGGTTCCAAAGCTTTTATGAAACTCACAGAAGAATTCTTGATGAAAGCCAAAAAATAGGAGATAATTACTATGGTCATTGAGTGGTTAGAATTTCAAGTTAAACCCGAAGCTAGGGAAAAATTTATCCAAAAAGATCAAGAAATTTGGACAAAGTTTTTAGCAAAACAACCTGGTTTTTTAGGTAAGGAGCTTTGGATTAATCCCGCCATCGAGGAAGAATTAATTATCGTTGTCCATTGGCAAACACAAGAACAGTGGAAAGCTATCTCCAAAAATTTACTTGATGACACCGAAGCCAAATTTTCCCTAGCCATGGGAAAAGATAATTATCAACTGCTCAAAGTCAAGGAATTTCAGGTCAGAAAATTTCGAGAAAATTTTCAGAACAATTTAGGCTCTCTGGGGACCTGAGCAAAAATCAATTCATCTTTTTGTCCCCTCTCAACCTAGCCAAACTTGTCCTGAGGGGCTAAAGTGTGCTATAAGCAGTCAGAGTCTTTATTCTTTCTGATTAGGTAAATTACTGATGACTGAAGCTAAACGCGCCCTAATTACCGGCATCACCGGCCAAGATGGTTCCTATCTGAGCGAATTATTATTAGAAAAAGGTTATCAAGTCCACGGTATCATCCGTCGTACCTCCACCTTTAACACCGATCGCATCGATCATATCTACACTGACCCCCACCAGCCCGATACTAAATTATTTCTTCATTATGGCGACCTCACTGACGGCACGACCCTGCGGCGTATCCTCGAACAAGTGCAACCAGTAGAAGTGTATAATTTAGGGGCCCAATCCCATGTGCGAGTTAGTTTTGATGCCCCAGAATACACCGTCGATGCTGTGGGGGTGGGGGTCTTAAGATTACTAGAAGCAATTCGGGATTACCAAAAAAGAACTGGCATCGAAGTCCGTTTCTATCAAGCAGGTTCCTCGGAAATGTTCGGGAAAGTCATGGAAGTTCCCCAAAAAGAAACCACGCCATTTTATCCCCGCAGTCCCTACGCTTGCGCGAAAGTTTACGGTCACTGGCAAACGGTCAACTATCGGGAATCCTACGACTTATTTGCCTGTAACGGCATTTTATTTAACCATGAATCCCCCCGTCGTGGAGAAACTTTTGTCACGCGCAAAATTACCCGCGCTTTGGCCCGAATTATTGCCGGACAACAGAAAAAACTTTATTTAGGAAATCTCGATTCTAAACGGGATTGGGGTTATGCTAAGGATTATGTGCGGGCGATGTGGTTAATGTTACAACAGCAAGAACCAGATGATTATGTAGTGGCGACAAATGAAACCTATTCTATCCGGGAGTTTCTCGATATTTCTTTCCAATACGTTAATTTAAATTGGCAGGATTATGTGGAGTTTGATGAACGTTATTTGCGTCCAGCGGAAGTGGATTTATTGATAGGAGATTCCACAAAAGCCAGAGAGAAATTAGGTTGGCAGCCGTCGGTAACGTTCGAGGGACTGGTAAAATTAATGGTAGATGCGGATTTAGCGGCTTTGGGGATTAATCTTAATAACGGTGGTGATAGCGGACAGTTATTAAAAGATTTGGCTTATCTTCGCAATCGTTCAATGACAACTGTGGATTAAAGAGGTAAAAATATGCTGAATTTAAGCGAACAAAGAATCGTTGTCACCGGGGGGGCTGGATTTTTAGGTCGGCAAGTAGTTAATCAATTAATTGCAGCGGGGGCCAATCCCGAAAAAATTACAATTCCTCGGTCTAAAGATTGTGATTTAAGAGTTTGGGAAAACTGTCAACGTTTAGCCAACGAAGAAGATTTAATTATCCATTTGGCTGCCCATGTGGGAGGTATCGGTCTCAATCGGGAAAAACCCGCCGAATTATTCTATGATAATTTGATGATGGGAACCCAATTAATTCATGCTGCCTATCTAGCAGGAGTGCAAAAATTTGTCTGTGTGGGGACAATTTGTGCCTATCCAAAATTTACTCCAGTACCTTTCCATGAAGACGATTTATGGTCAGGATATCCCGAAGAAACCAATGCGCCTTATGGTATCGCTAAAAAGGCTTTATTGGTACAATTAGAGTCCTATCGTTTGCAGTATGGTTTCAACGGAATTTATCTTTTACCGGTAAATTTATACGGGCCGGAGGATAATTTTGATCCGGGTAGTTCCCATGTAATTCCTGCTTTAATTCGCAAGGTTTATGAGGCACAACAACGGGGGGATAAACAACTTCCTGTCTGGGGAGATGGTAGTCCAACCCGGGAGTTTCTCTACTCCACCGATGCAGCGCGAGGCATTGTCATGGCCAGTCAATTCTATAATGAGTCAGACCCGGTTAATCTTGGTACAAATTATGAGATTTCTATCAAAGATTTAGTGGAATTAATCTGTGATTTAATGGGTTTTGATGGCGAAATTGTTTGGGAAATAGATAAACCGAATGGTCAACCGCGACGCTGTTTAGATACAACCCGCGCTAGGGAAAAATTCGGTTTTGTTGCTCAAATGGAATTTAAAGAAGGTTTGCGGAAAACCATTGAATGGTATCGACAAAACGCCGCTTAGTCCAGATAGCTGGTGTGTTAGATAAATAACTAACACACCAGATTTTTTTTCAGCTTACTGCCCGGTAAAATCAGAACGAAGGGTTAATTTTAAATCTTCCTTGGGGTTAATTGACAATAATTCCACCGATTCTCCTCGTAGTAACCAACCGGCTAATACTTCTAATCCTCCTCCTCGTAATAATCCCTCGCTAACCGGTTGGTCAGAAGTAAAAGAAGCGAGGACAGAAGCGGCGGATTTTCCTAATACTGCACCCTGAATAATTTTATCGGGGTTAACTCCTTTAATTAGCCTTTCTAGACGAGTGAAAACTGCCGAAATAGCATCAATAGATTTTTCTTGGGGTTGACGGGTTTTTAAAAAGATTTTTTGGGATAAAAAACGCGAACCTTGACCATCAGGTTTAATTTCTCCGATAATCTGACTACCATCGGGAATAATTGTCTGTCCTTGGGAATTTTTGATATTATCGGTGACGGTCAGAGATAAAGAAAAAGTTTCTTGTTTGGTTAAAAGAATTTTTTCCCCTTGCTCGTATTTTACAGGGATGTCTGTGCCGGCAGGAATTAATTGAGCATTCCCCAAAGGAATCGTTTTAATCGGGTTAATTGGGGCGAATTGACGTGCGATCGCAGAAGTCAAGGAAAGGGAGACCACAACGAAAGAAGCACTTAAAAGCATTGTGAATAGGGTCAGAGGATGATGACGACCCTGCTTTTGAAAATTTAGCATCTTACCCTTGAGTTTCCTAGTGGGAGCGAATTAAAGATAAAGACGAAAGCGGAAAAAAGTTTGTTTCCAAGCAAGAAAATGCGGGAAAAAGGAGAATTTTAGCCAAAAATAACTGAGATTTCCTACTAATTGCCAGTTATTAGTTTATTTGGTCTATTGAAACGCCAAAACTCTTGATTTGTCCGCAGTTCTTAGTTTGGCAGGGTTAATGGGGAACAATAACTATTTATGGGAGAATTATAGGTTCAATCCTATCAAAAAAAATCACCCGATCGAATTAAAATCTCTGAAAAAATGTAACAATTGTGACAAAAAACTGAGGGTGTGGGGTGTGGGGAATTAGGAATTAGGGAGCGCCGGAGCGGGGAGTAGGGAATAGTTCATGCGTACTAAAGCATCCAATACTCAGTTTAAATGCAGTAAAGCTTACTAAAGATAGAAATAGAGAGAGTGAAAGATTGCTAGACTACTAGGGGTGGGTAGCTAAAAAAGTTTCTCCTCTAACCGCATAATGACACAATTAACTTTAATTTTTGCGATCGAGTAAGCCAAGAATATTCTCCCTGATCACCCGTGAACTGGATGCTGTTGCTAAAATAATCTTCATAGTCCCCAAGCTACCGAAACGAGCAAAGAGAGAATCGCCACTTTATCAATTAATCAATTATGGATTTACTCGAATACCAAGCCAAGGAAATATTTGCTCAAGTCGGCATCCCCATTTTACCTTCCCAACCAATCCACGAACCGGGGGGACTAAAAAGATTAAACATTCCCTATCCTATCGTGCTGAAGTCCCAGGTACGAGCGGGAGGACGAGGAAAAGCAGGAGGGGTGAAATTTGTCGCTAATACCATCGATGCGATCGCGGCTGCCCATGCTATCTTTCATTTACCGATCGCCGGAGAATATCCAGAGGTAATCTTAGCAGAAGCCAGGTATAATCCGCAACAGGAGATATTTTTAGCCATTTTACTCGATTATCATCTGCAAAGACCGGTTTTACTCGGTGCGAGTCAAGGGGGGATGGATGTGGACAGTTTACTGGCAACCATGCAAAAAGTGGTCATTGAAGAGAGATTTTCCCCCTATCTCTGTCGGCAATTAGCCGTATCTATGGGTTTAAGAGGGTCTTTGATCGAGTCTATCAGTCAAATTCTCGAAAAAATGTATAGTCTCTTTGTCAGCAAAGATCTCGATATTATCGAGATTAATCCCTTGGGTATCAACGAAACTGGGGAAGTGATGGCCCTAGATGGCAAAATAAGTGTTAATGATGCCGCTTTAGCTAGACATCTCGATCTTCTGGCCCTGACCCCTCCCCAATTACAATCCCCTTGGTCGATAATTGATCAAACTGGCCAAATAGCCGTGATCAGTAATGGCCAGGGTTTGATGTCCACTGTCTGGGATGCCTTGGCAGGCAAAGGGGCAAAACTAGCAGCCTGGCTTATACTGGAGGAAAGACTAGAATTAGAGCAATTAAACGAGCAAATAGAGGCCGGTCTGCAACAATTCCAACTATTGGCCGATTTAAAAGTGGTTATCGTTGATATTGTCAGTTATCCCGACTTTGGCCAAAAAGCGATCGAGACTATTAGCAATTACTACCGCAGTTATAGCCCATTATCACCCAGCCGGGGCAGTGGTGAACGAACGATCCGGGCTACCCGACAGGAAAGACAAACCTTGCAACCTCGATCTTTTCTCAATCCCACCCTACCACAAATAATTTTTCGCGTCCTAGCTGACAGTAAAGCGATCGATATCAGTCAGAGTTTAGCTGATGTTAACTTTCATTGGTTAGAGTCTTTAGAAGAGGTAGTCACGGCAGCAATTAAATTAGCCTAGAATCAGTGACCAGTTCAATTGAAAAAATGGCGTTTTGGGTTTGTTATGTTCTTAAATCCGACACTCCGCACATCTTCATATATTTTTATATTCCTCAAGATGTTTTTACCAAAAACTGTCATTGTAGAAACTACTATTAAGAACCATTCTCAATAATTGATTTTTCTGAGAAAACAAATTACAATTCTTCACCTTGAGAAAAATCGATCACTCTAGCTATAATCATTGCTGGTAATGGTTTCTAAGCAATGTATTAGGGAAAATTATCAATGGAATGTTAAGAAGTGGGGAAGGTAGGTTAAATGTAAAGTTTTATTGGGAAATGCAACGTTTCTGCCATGAAACTATATTATTGTCTTTAGAGTAAAAAAACGCGATGTGCAACTAAAAACGACAGAATCAGGGTTACAAAGGAGACTTTATCTCTGCTGATTTCTGAAAGCCTTGTAAATCAAGACTAAAAATATGCTTGCACACGGGTTAGGAAAAATACTGCACATTGCCAAATAATGCCAAATCCCAATTTCGATTCGGTGATTGATACGTTCACAATCGACGATCTGTTTTTTCTTCGTTATCAATATCGCGTCTACAAGGAATGGAACAACGATCCCCGTCTCGCCGTTCTGCCTGGTTTCAATCCGGGTGTGACGGGCGCCAGACCCACCAGCGGCATCCGCTTTGTCGATGGCACGGATCAATTGCGTTACCAGGTGGGTGGCGGCATCACCCCCATCTCGGCACCCTACCCCTTGTCCACCACAGATCCGAAATTCATGGCCGGGGCGACAGGCACACTGTTTCGCCGTCTCACCAGCCAGAGCTTCACGCAAGCCACGGGTGGTTTCACGATCAACTTCCAGACGGGAGCGGTCGTCTACGACCAAAACTATACGCTTGATTACAGCCTTCGCGGCTATGCCAATCCCAGCAATCCCGACATCTTCGATGCCAGCCCCAGGCTGATCAGCAATCTGGTTTCCAATCAAAGCGGCAAGACAGCGCTGCAGGTGTTGGATGATCCCTACGCCAAGGAGTGGACCCAGGCCGGCACCCAGGCCGGCAAGCGGGTGAGCCAGAAAAACAACACCCGCCATGAAACCATTCTCACCGGTGGCAATGGGGTGAATGGCTCCAATACTGGAAATCCCCTGCCGAATTCAGGCTTTTTCGCCCTGTTTGGCCAATACAACGACCACGGCATGGATTTTCTCGCCAAGGGCAAGGATGGCAGCCTGCTGATCCCCCTGCTCCCTGGAGACAGCCTTTACAACCCTGGCTCGCCCACCAACTTCATGGCTCTCTCCCGCACCAACACGGTGCAGGTGGAGATCGGCGAGGGCAGCCGCGATGCCCTGGTGGCGGAGCTAGGCCTAGCGGGCTACAGCCGCCCCAGCCAATGGGATGTGGACAATGAGAACGCCGCCATCGGCACCAGCTTCACTGGCACCAGTGGGGGGACCTTGGTGCTCAATGAGCAGCTGATCGTGATCAATGCGGGCGCCACCCTCAACGATGTGGTGGCCACCATCAACAGCAAGGCGGCCTTCACCAGCGTGGTTGCCTCCACCACCACTAACGACAGCGGCCAGAGCGTGCTGAAGCTCACCCCACGCAATGGCGAGAGCTTCAACCAAACCTCCGCCTTTTTTGATCTCAACCAGGTCTATGGCTCGGTGGAGAGCCATGCCATTTTCATGCGGGAATACAAGGGCAATGGTGAACTGACGGGCCGGCTGCTCGCAGATCCGCAAAACTCCACCGCCCGCTGGTTTGACCTGAAAAAGAATGCCGAGCGCATTGGCCTGACTTTGCGCGATCGCGATGTGCTGTCTGTGCCCCTGGTGGAGATCATCCCCCAGGGCCAGCCCAATGCGGGGCGCTATGCCTTTGTGGTGCTCGACAAGGTGTCGGGGCAGAAGAGCTACGTCTTTGATACGGCGGCCGTCACCTCCAATCAGGTGCTGGCCAAGGCGGGTTCAGCCTTTCTGATCGATCTGGCCAGTGACTGGAAAGGCTCTCCCCAGCCTGCTGGCAGCGATCCCTTCAACGCCAACGGTGATCTGAAGGATCCCTCTCGGCTGAATCAACACGCTGTGGGCGGAGATGGGCGCCTGAATGAAAATATTGGTCTCACGGCAATGCATGAGATCTTTGTCACCACCCACAACAATATCCTGTCTCAGATTCAGGCCAATCTGGCCCAGAATGCCGGAAACAACGGCCAGAACCAGGCCCTTTCCGGAGAAGAGCTGTTTCAAATCGCCAAGCTGGCCAATGAAAACTTCTACCAACACCATGTGTTGCAGGAGTACGCGCGGCGCATTACCCCCAACCTGGGTGCATTCGCAGGTCCCAATGCGGGCAACAACAACAACGCCGGCTTCAATGCCAGCATCTTGGCGGAATTCGCCTCCAGCGCCTTTCGCTTCGGCCATTCCCAGCTCACCGAAACCGTGGCCCTCACCTCGGTGAACCAGCAAACGGGCCTGGCTAACCCCGGCGGGCAGATGGACATCCCGCTGCTGCAGGCCTTTCTCGCCCCCCAGATCTACACGCGCGACACAGCAGGGCAGATCGCCGCAGGGATGAGCCAGCAGGTGGGCAACGCCACCGATGAATTCATCACCAACACCCTTCAAAACGCCCTGGTAGGACTGCCCTTGGATCTGGGTGCCCTCAACATCGCCCGCGGCCTGGATACCGGCATCACCTCCCTCAATGAAGCCCGTCGCCAGATTCAAACCTACCTTCGTGACGTACGCACCTCTCCAGGGGGCACCACCGGGTTGGTGCAGGCCAACAATGCCATTGACGCCAACCTTGCGGCCCTGGAGGCCAACCTGCGGCCCTATATCAGCTGGAAGGATTTTGGAGCCCATCTGCTTCATCCCGAATCGTTGAAGACGTTCATCATGGCCTACGCCCGCGATGCCATCCTCAGCGGCTATTCGGGCAATGCCGATCTCTCCTATTGGAATCAACTGCAAGCCAGTCCGGCTCCAGGCGCGGCCGCCACCTACGCCGCCGCCCTCTCCGCTGCGGCGGATTTGGCCATGGGGGATGACACCTTCATGGGCCTGCTCTACAGCGGCAGCAGCACGGATGCCCTGAATCCCTCAGCGCCCGTGAACACGCCCAGCGGCAACCAGGACTTCCAAAAGATCTCCCTCTGGCTGGGTGGATTGGCAGAGGCCAAAACCCCCGGCGGTATGCTTGGCCCCACCCATGATTTCATCTATGCCTACCAGATGCAGCAACTGCAGCGGGGTGATGAGGCCTACTACCTGAGCAAGCTGGCTGCCACGGATCTGGTGGAGGAAATCAAGGGGAAGACGGTGGCCGACATGGTAATGGCCGCCACGGGAGTTAAGCATCTCTACCACAAGATCTTTGCGGTGAATGATGCTGATTATGAGCGATCCCTGCAAAGCTTCAACACCTATTCTTCTGAAGCTTTATTGCTTCAGGACACTCAGACGGTGGTGGATGTTACTGGAACTCAACGGCTGGTGGGCAGGGCTGGCTATGTGAATGGCGTGCTTGTCGGCAATGGTGGCAACTACCTTGATGCCCGCGGCGTGTTCAGTCCCAACGGGGAGGGCAAGGCCAGTGAGCTCTTTGGCGGCACCAACGGTTCCGATCAATTCAAGGGCTTGGCTGGGGATGACTGCATGTGGGGCGATGGAGGCGCGGACACCTTCTGGGCCGGCGATGACAATGACTTTGCCGATGGCGGTGAAGGAGATGACACCATCTACGGTGAAAACGGCTTTGACATGTTGCGTGGGGATGCCGGCAAAGATCAGATTTATGGCGGCACTGGCAACGACGATATGTATGGCGGAGAGGGCAACGACAGCCTCTTCGGTGAGGATGGCGCCGATGATCTCAACGGCGGCAATGGCGACGACGTTGTCAGCGGCAGCCTCGGCAATGATCTGGTGAAGGGACAGGCTGGTAACGACACCCTCATCGGCGGCCAGGGGAACGACATCATCACAGGGGGTGGAGGAAACGATCGCTTCACCTTCAACGAGGCCCCGGGTCTCAATGGGGTGGATCAACTGCGGGACTTCAACTCCAGTCTGGACCAACTGGTCTTCGACAAGAACGTCTACGCAGGCCTGAGCGGCTCCACCCTTACCGCAGCCCAGCTGCGGGCGGAGGCCGGGGCGACGGGGGCCAACACGGCAAGCCAGCGCTTCATCTATAACCTCTCCAACGGTGATCTGTTCTTTGATCCCGACGGCACTGGCGTTGTCACGCCCACGCAGATCGCTAACCTGAACCGCTTCAATCCGGCTTTTCCCTCGGATGTGGCGTCGGCCAACGCGGTCTTCCCCAACCTGGTCAGCAGCAATTTCTTGCTGATCTGAGCGGCCTTGGAAGCGTAATAAATTACGGCGGTTGCTTTATTCGTCTGACACAGCTAATTCCTTAGTGGAGAATGTACCAGACCAATCCTGAATCCGCCGTAGTTATTATGACCAACTTATAGTCATTTCAGATAAGTCTGATACACTCTAGACCAGTTAAACCCTTATGAACTCTGGGATTGATGTTCTCAATCTTAATTGAAATGACTATAATTCCCTGGGAAAAATTTGAAGAAGAATACGCAAAAAGCTTCCCTGAAAATAAGGGAATCCCCGCCTTACCATTTAGGGTGGCATTGGCATTATTAATTATTCAATAAAGATTAGGAATAAGTGATAGAGAAACCATCGAACAAGTTAGGGAAAACCCTTATCTCCAGTGTTTTATTGGGCTAAAAAACTATCAAATAGAAGTCCCCTTTGATGCCAAAATGATGGTACATTTTCGGAAAGGAATTAACTTAAATCTCCTTAACAAAATTAACCAAGAAATGGTGAAAAAAGGACGAGAAATTCTCGATGGCAAAGAATCTGGTGCCAGAGTGGACGGTGAGCTTGTCGAACCGCAGAAGAGGGAGGAGAAGAAAGTGAGACAGTGAGTCAGACGTGAGACATTTCTTTTGCCTCTTGCATGAGTGACTCTTGCCTTCAGAACCTGATTACTGTTTAATGTTTACTGACCACTGAAAAAAACTCCCATCAACAGTGTCTCACTGATTACTGTTTACTGTTTACTGATTATTGTTTACTGATTACTGAAACAACTCCCAACACTTAATATATGAAATGGACAGATAAAGATCAGATAATTATGCAAGGGATCGATCGACCCCTAGGCAAATATTATGCGGCACGATTGAAAGCTCAGGGAACCTGTTTAGTAGCGGGGGTGGCTAGTGGCTGCAGTGGTGAGATAATCGCAGAGATACCAGTGTTTGATCTAGTGGCCGAGGCCGTTGCTGAAACGGGAGAAATCCAAACCAGTTTAATTTTAGTCCCCCCCAATCAAGTCCTAGATGCGGCCTTAGAAGCGATCGCAGCAGCAATTCCCCAATTAATTATCGTCACCCCCGGAGTTCCCCCCTTGGATCTGGTGGAATTATTAAAGATAGCTAGTACCACCGGGACATTAATTCTCGGACCTGGCAGCCAGGGTGTAATTATTCCCAATTATCTTTGGTTGGGTATTTGTGAACCGAATTTTTATCAATCGGGGACAATCGGTCTGATCACCCGCGGCGATCGCATAGGGGATGAAGTGGCGAAAACTTTAACAGCAGCGGGTTATGGTGAATCTATGGCGGTAAATTTGGGTACTGACGGCATTATTGGCTCCAATTTGTCCCAATGGTTGCAGGTTTTTGAGGAAGATGAAAATACCGAGGCAATTCTCCTCGTCAGTCAGGTGGGGGGAAAGGCCGAAATCGAGGCAGCCAAATATATTGCCTCGGCGCTCGAAAAACCAGTGATTGCCTATCTTGTGGGGTTAAATGCAGCGATTGAAACCAATTTCGGCGATACAGAAACAATTATTTCTAACCAACTTTCCTACTCTGTTGCCGCTAAGAATACCAGAAAAGATAGCTTACGTCATTTTCAAGAAGCTGGGGTGACAGTGGTAGAAAAATTAGCCGATTTACCTGCCTCTTTAGCTAAAGTTTTGTCCTGAATTTGACCCCATTGCTCCAATAATATTTATAATCCGACAATATTCTGCCCAAATAAGCACCTAACAGGGTGTTTCACCCCATCCAGGGGATTTTCGATGACAATTCCTGAGAGCTACTATATCATGGTAGATCACCTGTGATTCCTCAGACCGGCCAAGATAAAGACGGCAACAGGCAAAAATTAGGAAAAATCAGCGACAATCGAAACGGCAAGATCAAAAAAAATTCTATTCTAGATTGACCCTTTCAGCAGACCAACTATCCCACCCTTCTAGACAACGACCCTAAGGATAACTTCTATGGCGCAACAAAATAACCTAAAAACCGACAATATACACCAAATCGATCCCTATTGGGGTCCCCCATGGCTCGTAGAGGAACGGGACGCTTGCGGAGTCGGTTTTATTGCCGATGTGCGCGGTTCTGGCAGCCATCAACTGATTGAACAGGCACTTTTAGCCTTAGGTTGTTTGGAACACCGGGGAGGCTGCAGCGCCGATCAGGATTCCGGTGACGGTTCCGGTATGATGACCGCTATCCCCAGAGATGTCCTCGCTGCTTGGTTCGCCGAAAATGGCTTAAATATGCCAGAATCTGAGCGCCTAGGGGTGGGTATGGTCTTTCTTCCCCAAGCAGCCCAAGAACGCGCCGACGCTAAAGCACACATCGAAGAAATTGTCAATAAATATAATATTAAGATTTTAGGTTGGCGCGCTGTTCCCGTCCGTCCCGAAGTCCTCGGAAGACAAGCAAGGGAAAATCAACCCTACGTCGAGCAAATTCTGGTTACTTCCCCCGATTTAGCTGGTTCTCAATTCGATCGCCTACTCTATATTGCCCGTTCTGAAGTCGGTAAGCAACTGGCCGATGATTTCTATTTCTGTTCCTTTTCCTGTCGCACCATTGTCTATAAAGGCATGGTACGGGGCGAAATCCTGCGAGAATTCTATCTAGACCTGCAAAATCCCGCCTATAGCAGTCAATTCGCTATTTATCACCGACGTTTTAGCACCAATACCCAACCAAAATGGCCTCTCGCTCAACCGATGCGCTTATTGGGTCATAACGGCGAAATTAACACCCTTTTGGGCAATATTAACTGGATGTCGGCCCGGGAACCCGCTTTAGAAACCCAAGGTTGGACCCACGAAGAATTACAATCCCTGACTCCCATTGTTAACCCCGCTAACAGCGACTCCTATAACCTCGATAGCGCCCTAGAATTATTGGTGAGAACCGGTCGCAGTCCCCTAGAAGCAGCTATGATCCTAGTGCCGGAGGCCTACAATAATCAGCCGGATTTACAGGATTATCCCGAAATTATCGACTTCTACGAATACTATAGCGGTTTACAGGAACCCTGGGACGGTCCGGCTTTACTGGTATTCAGTGACGGGGGAATCGTCGGCGCTTGTTTGGATCGCAACGGTTTGCGACCGGCCCGTTATAGCATTACTAACAACGGTTATATCGTCGTTTCCTCGGAAGCGGGAACTATTCCCCTCGATGAAACCACCATTATCGAAAAAGGTCGTCTCGGCCCCGGTCAAATGCTCGCGGTCGATCTGGAAAAAGGCGAAATTAAGCGTAATTGGCCGATTAAACAGGAAATTGCCCGCTCTAATCCCTACGGTGAATGGGTGAAATCCCAACGCACCTTTATTGACAAAGAAACAGCGATAGACATTCCCGCTCCTAGTCATCTCCTTCCCAGGCAAACCGCTTTCGGTTATACTGCCGAAGATGTGGATATGATTATCGTTCCCATGGCAGAACAGGGAAAAGAACCGACTTTCTGTATGGGTGATGACACTCCCCTAGCGGTCCTCTCCAGTAAACCCCATCTTCTCTACGATTACTTTAAACAACGTTTTGCCCAAGTTACTAACCCCCCCATCGATCCCTTACGGGAAAGTTTAGTCATGTCCTTGACTATGTATCTGGGACGACGGGGCAATATACTTAAATTAGGGGTTGATGACGCACATTTACTGAAATTAGACTCTCCCCTGCTCAATAATGCGGAATTAGCCAAAGTTAAAACCTCTAGCTACAGAACAGCCGAACTTTCTACCCTTTATGATCTGACCACCGGACCGGGGGGATTAGAAACCGCGATCGCTCATTTGTGCGCTGAGGCCGCCAAGAAAGTAGCATCGGGAGCGGAAATTTTAATTCTCAGTGACAGGACTGCTCCTATTGACGAAAAAACTAGCTATATTCCCCCTTTATTGGCCGTTGGTGCCGTCCATCATCACCTGATTCGCTCACACTTGCGTTTAAAAGCTTCCATCGTGATCGACACGGCCCAATGTTGGAGTACCCATCACTTCGCTTGTCTAATTGGTTATGGCGCTTCCGCAGTCTGTCCCTATCTTGCGTTAGAAACGATCGCCCAGTGGTGGATCGAGCCAAAAACTCAGAAATTGATGGAAAATGGCAAATTAGAAGCTATTAGCCTCGAAAAAGCCCTAATTAATTACCGCAAATCCGTAGAAGCGGGATTACTGAAAATCCTCTCGAAAATGGGTATTTCTCTCCTATCTTCCTACCATGGGGCGCAAATTTTTGAGGCGATCGGATTATCGGCAGATTTAGTTAAACTAGCTTTTAACGGTACTACCAGTCGCGTCGGGGGTTTAAGCATTGCTGAGGTGGCCCAAGAAGCGATCGCATTCCACAGTAAAGCTTTCCCCAATCTTACGGCCAAAAAACTAGAAAACTACGGTTTTGTCAACTACCGTCCGGGGGGAGAATACCACATGAATTCCCCGGAAATGGCGAAAGCACTCCATAAAGCCGTGGCCGCTCACTCCCAAGGTGAAGGATATGACCATTACGAAACCTATCGTCAAATCTTGCAGCAAAGACCCGTTACTGCATTGCGCGATCTATTAGAATTTAACAGCGATCGAGCCTCAATTGCCCTCGAAGCAGTAGAATCGATCGAAAGTATCCTGCAACGCTTCTGCACAGGGGGAATGTCCCTCGGTGCCTTGGGCCGGGAAGCACACGAAACCCTAGCGATCGCCATGAATCGCATCGGAGGTAAGTCCAATTCCGGAGAAGGGGGAGAAGATCCGATCCGTTACACCAGCTTAAGCGATGTGGATGCAGAAGGACATTCCGTGACTATGCCCCATCTAAACGGCTTAAAAAACGGTGATACGGCTAATTCTGCCATTAAACAGATAGCTTCGGGCCGTTTTGGAGTCACTCCCGAATACTTAATGAGTGGAAAACAGCTAGAGATTAAAATGGCCCAGGGAGCAAAACCGGGAGAAGGAGGTCAATTACCCGGGAAAAAAGTCAGTTCCTATATTGCCATGTTACGGCGATCGAAACCGGGAGTAACTTTGATTTCTCCCCCTCCTCACCACGATATCTACTCGATCGAAGATTTAGCACAATTAATCTACGATTTACACCAAATTAACCCCCGGGCCAAAGTTTCCGTCAAATTAGTGGCCGAGATCGGTATCGGTACAATTGCGGCCGGAGTTGCCAAAGCTAACGCTGATATTATCCAGATTTCCGGTCACGATGGTGGTACAGGTGCATCACCCCTAAGTTCGATCAAACACGCGGGTAGTCCCTGGGAATTGGGAGTGACGGAAGTGCATCGGATGTTAATGGAAAATCAACTGCGTCATCGGGTGATTTTGCGCGCAGATGGAGGACTAAAAACCGGTTGGGATATCCTTATGGCTGCTCTGATGGGTGCGGAGGAATTCGGTTTTGGTTCCATTTCCATGATTGCCGAGGGGTGTATCATGGCCCGCGTCTGTCACACGAATAATTGCCCTGTGGGAGTCGCTACCCAGCAGGAACGTCTCCGCACTCGTTTTCCTGGAATTCCCGCTCATGTGGTCAATTTCTTTACTTTGGTGGCCGAGGAAACGCGGCAATTATTGGCGAAATTAGGCTATCACAGTTTAAATGAGGTGATTGGCCGGGCAGATCTGTTAAAAGTGCGCTCCGATGCTCGTTTAACTAAGACAGAATCCCTCAATCTCGATTGTTTGTTGAATTTACCCGATGGCCGTAGCGATCGCTCTTGGTTGCAGCACGAGGAAGTACATAGTAACGGTGCTGTCCTCGATGAGGAAATTCTAGCCGATAGCGAGATTAAACAGGCGATCGAGCAACAGGGAACCGTCAGCAAAACCTACAGGATTGTCAATACCGATCGCTCCGTCGGGGCGAGAATTGCGGGGGTAATTGCCCAAAAATACGGTAATGATGGCTTTGAAGGCGAAATTAAGCTCAATTTCCAGGGCGCAGCTGGTCAAAGTTTCGGAGCATTTAATTTACCCGGTGTCAATCTCCATTTAGAGGGAGAAGCTAACGATTATGTGGGTAAAGGCATCTACGGCGGCGAAATTGTCATCTTACCGCCCCAAAACGCCAATTATCAGCCCGAAGATAACGCTATCATCGGTAATACCTGTCTCTACGGGGCCACCGGTGGGGTGTTATACGCTAATGGTCGCGCTGGTGAACGTTTTGCTGTCCGCAATTCCACTGCGAAAGCAGTTATCGAAGGGGCCGGGGATCACCTCTGTGAATATATGACCGGTGGGGTAATTGTCGTGCTTGGTTCCGTCGGTCGCAACGTCGGCGCCGGGATGACGGGAGGATTAGCTTATATCCTTGATCCGTCCCTACCGGAGAAACTCAACCCCGAAATTGTCAAGATTCAACGGGTTGGCACGGCTGCCGGTGCGGAACAGTTAAAATCTTTAATTGAGGCCCATGTAGAACGCACTAATAGCCCCAAAGGTAAGTTAATTTTAGCTAATTGGGATAGCTATCTCGGTCAATTCTGGCAAGTGGTCCCTCCCTCGGAAGCGGATAGTCCCGAAGCGCAAATTAGCGCGGAGAAAACCTTAACTTCGGTGTAATTTCTTTGGGGTGCGTTACGCTTTGTTAACGCACCCATTGATTAATTTCTTTGATGTCATAATTTGGCAATGACAAACGAAAAACTCAGATTTATCGATCTTTTTGCTGGTATTGGAGGATTTAGATTAGCTTTCGAGAGCGTTGGTTATGACTGTGTATATTCTTGTGAAATAGACGAAAACTGTCGAAAAGTAGGAAAACAAGCCGGATTTAGAGATACAAGGGGAACTCTATTTTTTCCCATCTGCGAAATAGTAGAATTAAAGCAAGATACAAGCAATCAATCAATATTTAGCATCTTCTTAACCTCATCTAGAGAATAAGTTTGACTATCTTTTTCTTCTTCTTTTGCCTGTATTAAATCTTCCAAATCCTCTAAGTCTTCTAAGATTTCTTTAATTTTCATAAACTCCTCATAAGTTAAAACAGCAAATTCTTTTTTGCCATTTTTGATTAAGAATTCAGGATGTAATTCAATCATTGTTTTCTCCTTAATTTAATTGTAGATATTTTGTCGATGTTTAACACGATAAATCACTAAAGTGATTTCTTCAACCTCAAATAGAATTCGATAGTTACCCACCCTTAAGCGATAATTAGGCGTAAAATTCTTTAATTGCTTGACATCTCCTTGTAAATTATCCTTCATTGCTTCAATTTTAGCCATAATTCTAGTCCGATCTTGAGAAGAAAGTTTTTCTAAGTCTTTGATAGCTTTAGGCTTGAATTGAATTTGATATTTCACATTATACCTCTTGCATAAATCAGAGAAATTGAAGATTTCTAATTTTGGATTTTGGATTGAGGGATTTAGGACTTTTACCAGAGATCTATTAATTGTACCTCCATCAGGTTGAGGTGGGCTATCAAGCTCAAATAAAACAGCTTATAGTGATGGGGAAACCCCACTTATATATTATGTTCCAAGGCAGAGCCTTAGAACAAGCAGTAGTAGGACAAAATTAACTTCTTGGTTAGCACAGACACCCATGCACTCAGACAAGAGCCTTTGAGGGTTCAAAAACGGCACAAATAAGGATTAAATAGCATAAAATATCTAAATAGACTACTTAGTTAATTATTATTCATTCCTAATTATCCTGACGACCGACTCCTGACTCCTAACCCTAACAACAATTTTTG
>NZ_JACJSW010000206.1:0-10860 GCF_014698375.1 Microcystis flos-aquae FACHB-1344
AGGTAACATTTTAAAATTTTGAGTGGTTGTCCTAACCACTCTATTTCTTTAGGGGGTCGTTTGGCTAGACCCCCCGCTCTATCTAGCTTGTAGCCCCTCTGTCACCCCTTGAAATCCAGATCACCAACAAGTTCTTGGCGAAGAACTGAGATAATTGGCTGCCGCAATTCTTCCGAGATTTCAAAGCTGCTAGAGATGATTGCCTCCTGCGTCTTGGCCGTTGCGGCGATCGCTTGACAAAGCACTCGTTTCTCTTCCCGATCCCAATTGCGAACTCGCTTGAGGAAAACTTGAATGACAAGCTGTTCAAGTTGGACATCGGCTAGAGCTGCCAAAACTTGGCGAATTGTCTCCTGAATCTGTTGTAATGCTCGATGTCGCAACTCTTGCAAAAAGGCATCTTTTTGCCGTTGAACTATTTCTTGCCAGCGAGATCGATCTTCTTCTACTTCAGTGCGGATACCTTGCATTAACTCTGTTTGCGTCTGTGCAACTGCTGCCCTAACTTGAGCCAACATCGTCGAGCGCTCAGTCGCAAAATCTTGCTGCATTTGTTGGTATTTTTCGATTTCTTCTCGCGCTAATTGGCACTTTTGTTCTGCATCTTGCTGGCGATCGCTAATTGTTTTTTCCCGACGTTCCATTGCCTGAATAATAGGACGGTAGAGAAACTTTTGCAGTACAGCCACCAAAATCAAGAAATTGACAATTTGGGCCAAAAAGGTAAACCAATCAACTGCCACGGAATTATCCCCCCGCTTTAGTCACTACATAACCCCAAAAAGGATTGGCAAAAATTAAAATTAGCGAAATCACAAAACAATAAATTGCCACTGACTCAATAAATGCCAAACCAACAAATAACGTTCGAGTAATCGTATTGGCTTCGTCTGGCTGTTGCGCCAAAGCGGTCAAAGCTTGAGCAATAGCTCTTCCCTCTCCCAGTGCTGGCCCTATTGAACCAATCGCCATAGTTAATCCAGCCGCTAAAATTGATATCATTGCCGTCAAGCCAATATTATTCATGGTTTCTTTGCTCCTTTTCTCCTGTATGAGAATTATTAACCACTTGCTGTGCTTCTGTTGCCGAAGCAATATAAACCATAGCCAAAATCGCAAAAATATACGCTTGAATTAATCCAGTCAGTAGCTCCAATACCTGCATGATAATCGGGAAAAAGAGAGGGGCAATGGATAAAAGAATAGCTACTATCATGACATCACTCATCACATTGCCAAACAGACGGATAGCCAAGGACAAGGTGCGTGACAGTTCCCCAATCAGATGAAAAGGTAACATCAAGGGATGGGGTTGTAAATAGTGCTTGAGATATTTTTTTAACCCTGACTGACGTATGCCGTAAAATGGCACCGCCCAAAAAACGCAGATAGCAAGTGCTGCCGTTGTAGAAAGAGAGGCCGTAGGAGGATGATATCCCGGGATGATTTCTAAAAGATTGGAAGCGGCGATGAAAATAAACAAAGTACCGATAAATGGCAAGTAGATATCCGGTTGGCATCCGCTAATATCTCTTATTTGACCCCGCAATTCTTCGATTACAACTTCCAAAACATTTTGCCAGCGAGACAGACGAGTATCTGTCGATAGTCGGCGCGTGATTAGCCAGGAACTAATGCCCAATAACGCCATTAACCCCCAAGTAAATAACAGAGTAGCATTAAGGGTAACTGCTCCTGATTGCCAGAAAATAATCTTGTCAGGACTTATATACATCAGCTATTGTACTTAGTTACTTCTGAATTTAGGTTGAACCTGCTGCAATATTAGATTTCTCGTCCAGAAGAAGGTGGCCAGGCTTAACAGCAAGTGGAGGACTGGCAAGTGGGGGACTGCAACTATTATCGCATAAAATCCCAGCAAAATTATGCCTGTACGCCCCAAAAAACTAATCAAAGTTAACACGATGGGATTATTGGTTCTGGGGAGTTGACGCACCGTTAGCCACAATCCCCCAAAATAGGCCAAACCCAAGGCCATTCCCGCCAATAGTGCCAGAGGAAAGTACAGTAGTTCAATCATGATTGAGTTCCTTTTTCGATTGCTCGCGTGCGCCCTCGATGGCGGATTGTTCGCGCTTAACCCACTGCCCGGCATTCAAACAGCCCAGCATCAACCCAGCCAACATTAACATTAATGTCCAAGAAAAGCGACTCGGCCATTCTCGATCGATCCAGATACCAAGTGCCATACCTAAGAGAGTGGGTAGAACGACTGACCAACCGACTAATCCCAATAACCCCAGACCAAACCATATACTGTGCTTCTTTTCTACTCTAGCTCTGAGTTTACGCTCTTCCTGGCCCCCTACCTTGCGGCTAAAGCGCCAACGATTTTTTTGATGACTTCTTGCTGCCATTTTATTAGTACCCATATTTCCATTATTTCTCGTCTAGTTTCCTCGCTGCCCTCCTAGTTCGATAAATTGCCGGATCATGTTAGCTTCCAGTTTTGTCAGAGCCACGCGAGTGCGTTTTTCCCGCTCATCTAAGATTTGAAACTGCTTTTCTACCGCCTCTCTTAAGCATCCTAAGTCGGCACTTTCAACAGCATGGCGAGTAGAAACCCGCACGTCAAAACCAGATTTGACCAAAATGCCCTCATCCACGGCCATAAATCTCTCCTGCTCTTGAGGAGTGGTGAAAGACAGCAATCCGGGCAAGATAGCGGTGACAAAATCAATGTGATGGGGCAGCAGGCAAAAGCAACCGCTTCCCGATTCTGCTGTGACTTTAATAACTTCTGTCTCTAATAGGATTCGGGTGGGCAATATAACTCGGAGTTTCATCGTGCCTGTCATAGCTTTACCTTTACTGCCTCCTCAATCGTGCCAATCATGTAAAGTGCCTTCTCTGGATAATCCGAAAATTCATCTTGAAGAATGCGATCGCATCCTGCTAAAGCCGCTTCTAGCTCGACAAATTTACCCGCCATTCCCGTAAACTGTTCGGTAGAAAAGAAAGGCTGGGTGAGAAACTTTTCTAATCGTCTGGCTCTGGCTACAATCTGGCGGTCAGCCGGTGAAAGTTCTTCTAATCCTAGCATGGCAATAATATCCTTGAGTTCTTCGTAGTTCGCTAGGGTTTGTCGCACTGCCTGGGCGATGCGATAGTGTTGCTCGCTGACAATAGGCGGCATCAACATTTTCGATCCCGATTGCAGTAAGTTCACCGCCGGATAAAACCCCTCACTTGCTCGCTGGCGAGAGAGTACAATTGATGCCGATAAATGAGAAAAGGTATGAACAGCCGCCGGATCGGTAAAGTCATCTGCTGGGACGTAGACTGCTTGAATGGAGGTGATTGCGCCCGTAGCCGTACTGCAAATCCGCTCTTCTAGCTCTGCCAGTTCCGTGGCTAATGTCGGCTGATACCCTAGCCGCGAGGGCAATTGTCCCATCAACCCCGATACCTCTGAACCGGCCTGAATAAAGCGGAAGATATTGTCAATTAACAGTAAGACATCTTGTTTGGCCGTGTCGCGAAAGTATTCCGACATCGTCAGCGCGGCGTGTCCGACGCGAAATCTGACACCTGGCGGTTCATCCATCTGCCCAAAGATCATCACCGTATTCTGCAAAACCCCGGCCCCCCGCATTTCTTGGTATAAATCTAGGGCTTCCCGACATCGCTCCCCAATTCCACAGAAGATACTAATTCCCTGATCTTGCTTGACGATGTTATGAATCATTTCGGTAATCAAAACCGTCTTGCCAACACCCGCTCCGCCAAATAATCCTGCTTTCCCCCCCCGTTCCAACGGGACAAGCACGTCTATGGCTTTAATACCGGTTTTGAGAATCTCCGAGCTAGTGGTTCGCTCGTACAGGGGAGTCGGATTTGCATAAATTGAACGCCATTCTCCCTCAGCTATCTGTTCTTGTCCGTCAATTGTTTCCCCAAATATATTCAACATCCTACCGAGCAACCCCTCGCCCACTGGAACTCGCAGGGGATGGCCCGTATCGATGACTGGAGAACCGCGAGCTAAACCGGCTGTTGGCTTCAGTGAAATGGCCCGTACCAGTTGGGAGTTAAGATGGGCCACAACTTCCATCGCTACACTGCCATCTTCTCCGGCCTGAAGTTGGCTATGAAGCTCTGGCAGCCTTTGGGAAAAATAGACATCAATGATGCTTCCTCGCACTGACACTACAGAGCCAGCGTTGAGTTTGTTAATATCTCGTTGATCGTTCATCAAAAAATTGGCTCTGAAACCCCGTTTTTTTAGGACGGCTTGATATTACCATCTAGATGCTCACTCACCGCCCCAGTCCATTAATATAAACAGAATTTTGCCCGAAAAGGAGTTATAGATTTAGCTAAACAGGTTTTATTTCTGTAACTGATGACCACAGCTACTACAAAAGCGATCGGTTGCCGCTACTTTTGCCCCGCATTGACTACAAAATTGGGCTTTACTGACGGTTTTTGTGTCTCCCATACTCATTTTCATATCTCCCATTTGCATTTCCATGGGGGTAAAATTCATCGACATATTACCCATTTTCATCGGTTGCATCGGTTGCATCGGTTGCATTGGTTGCATTGGTTGCATCGGTGAGGAGGAGAAACTGGTAGCGGTTGTCGATTGAGAGGACTGAGAAACTCCAGAGGTATGAGGAGAGGAAAAACCGATACTGCTTCCTTGAATTTGGATTCTGTGGGGTCCAGTTTCGGTGATAATTTCAATAATTGCCCCTTGGGGAATTATCTCTATTTGGGGTTCTTTTGTCCAAACTCCCGTGGCAAAACTACTGCTAGACTGCTGTTGTTGTCCCGCTGCACCACTAGCGAGAGTTACAATCGTCTGCATCCCTTGATTATCGAGATAGAGACGTTGTCCTGTGGGTAATTCACTATAAATAGCCATATTTTTGACAGTGAAAAGTAAAAAGTAAAAACCTAGTTCACACCCCTAGGATCCAGTCTAGCGAGGATAGAAATGTTAGAGGATTTTCTTAAGAATTTTATCGACAAAAAAAGGGTGGTTTCACCCACCCTCACCATGTCTCAAGAAAACAAACTTTTTAACGGACGCTACCGGCTAATTTATCGACCCGAATCGGTTTCATCAGGTACAATTTGAGGAATTGCCAAGCGTTAGAGGCGAAGATAGGCAATTTCTTCAGGAATTTAACCAGTGCGGGACTGTTTTCGCTATCGATCGCCCGTAATCCCTCGTTATTGCCAACACAAATCTCTAGGCGATCATAAAATTCAGGACTATCCACATCGAGAACAATCGGGAAGACGCGGCCTGCAGTTTCATTGGTCTTCTCGATCACATACTTATCGTACTCGCGAGCGTCCAAACCGAGAATGGCGTAGAAACCAGAACGCTGAGTATCATTGAGATACATAGTAGCGAAGACCGAAAGCAGGAAGAAACGACACCAGAGACGAGCGCGCCAATCATTAAGAATATCAGGCTGCGCGCGCATGATCGCATCGAAGAAGTCCCCGTGACGGTTTTCGTCTTGACACCAATTCTCGAAGAAGTTAAAAATCGGATAAACCCGATCTTCGGGATGTTGTTCGAGATGACGATAAATGGTGATATAGCGCCAATAACCGATTTTTTCGGAAAGATAGGTGGCGTAGAAGATAAATTTCGGTTTAAAGAAGGTGTAGTTACGGCTTTTGGTTAAAAATCCCAAGTCAAGGGAGAGGTTAAAATCCGATAAAGCCTTATTAAGGAATCCAGCGTGACGCGCTTCGTCCCGGGACATGAGGTTAAAGCATTCTGCCAAGACGGGATTTCTGTTTTTTAAACGTCTGCCGAGTTCTTTGTAGAGAAGAAAGCCAGAAAATTCGGCCGTGCAGGATCTTTCCAGAAATTCCACGAATAAGCGGCGAGTTTCGCCATCAATATGCTCCCAAGAGCGATCGAATTCTTGATTGCGAACGAAGTGATGCCGGTTATAATCGGTACGGAATTCCTCTAAAATCGCTTTCAGTTCTTCCTCGTTAGCGGCGATCGACATTTCCGCCATCGCTTCAAAATCAGTGGTGTAGAAGCGGGGAGTGAGGATCGTTTCTTTAGCGGGAACTTTTATACCCGGACGGATTTCCTCGAATTCTGGTTTTTGGATCGTGCTGACCATAGGGATTATTGATTTTACTCTGGGATGATGATTGAGACGAGTAAAGGCTCTGACTTGATAATGACGAGCCGTGAAAAAACGGCTAGGATTCACTATAGCAAGCTCTCAGCCCTAGACTCTCTTCCTGTTCATTAAAAGTTACAACTCTTAATTAAGCTGTGTGAACAAACGCGGCTTTTTCGCTCCCAGTCTTGACAAATGTTCGGGGAAGTGGGGTTTGTTCAGTGATCGGTAAACAGTCATCAGTAATCGGTGAACTGAAAACCCACATCTGATAACAAGGGCCGAATCTAAAACCTAATTGGTTAAGCTAAAAGCTTTGATGTGCTTAGTTTCTATCTTCCTAGAATCCCGGAAAACTCCTGTTATTTTAGCTTATAGCAATTCCCATAGTTGTGAGGTGCAGAGTCTTAGGTTTTGAGGAGTCAGTAGTTAAGATTTTGGTGTACCTCATGAGATTGGGAAACGCTATATTGTCAGGAATTTAGTTAAACAAGGTTTTTGGCAATATGCTAATCTGGCTAACACGCTTTTGGACGTGATATGGGGAAAACTTCTGGCGATTACGCCTAAATGGAGTGTTATACAGAAAGTTGACCCATATCGTTACCCCAGAGAGTGTTATACAGAAAGTTGACCTATAATATGTAGTTATGTCGCATTGCTTCTTTGCGCAAGTGGAAAATTTTAAGGTATAGATTTATGACCCACATCGTCTTGCTCGGCGACAGCATATTTGATAATGCTCCTTATGTGGATGTTGAAGAAGATGTTATCCATTACCTTAAGCGCAAAATACCTTTAGGATGGAAAGCCACTTTACTCGCTATTGATGGTTCTATTACCACGGATCTCCATGCTCAAGTTCAGAAGCTACCTAAAGACTCAACTCACTTGTTTTTGAGTGTTGGGGGAAATGATGCTTTACGCAACATCGACTATCTATCTCAGAGGGCACAATCTGTTGCAGAAGTAATAATTAAATTTTCAAGGCTGGTCGGAGATTTTCGTGCTAACTATGTAAGTGCAATCAAAGAGCTACTGGAAAAACAGTTGCCAATAACAATTTGCACCATCTACGAGCCAAGATTTGAGCAGTCAGAATACCAAAGCATAGCGACAACTGCACTCACATTTTGGAATGATGTGATAATTCAAACAGCAATAGCCTATAAACTACCAATTATTGATCTGCGCCAAATCTTTACCAGTACATCTGATTACGCTAATCCGATCGAGCCATCTGCAATTGGTGCAGATAAATTAAGCAGCTACATTCTAGAAATAGTACAAAACCATAACGTTACTCAACTACATACAATCATCTATGGAAACTCCAAAGACTCTCGACAAAAGTGAATTGCCCTGAATGGCACTTCAAGATAGATCGACATAACAAATCACTGCACCCGACCGTATGCTAAACTTCTCACATCATCCAAAGTGCGATGCCGAAGGCACTGCGTAGCAGTACGCTATCGCTGTAGGGTGCGTTTCCTAATGTGGCTCTTACTGCTCCACCGATCGATTTTGGGGAACGCACCATGCACATTTATTGAAGCTGTGGGTTAAAGTGCGATGCCGCTCTGGTGGAACCAGTTGGGGAATGTTAGCGAAGATTCCCAATGTTTAGGTTAAAATAGAGGGGCAAAAGTTGCAACAGGGTCGCTTCAATGACAGTTCGACAACCCCGCTACAGCAAAGAAGAATTTGCCCGACGTGGACACGAAGTCTACGAGTCTCAGGTACGCTCCCAGATCGAGGAAGGGAATCATGGGAAGATTGTAGCAATAGACATCGAAACAGGGGCTTTTGAAGTGGCTGACGACAGCCTAACAGCTGCTAAAAGTAGGGGGCTCTCGAAGGCTTTCCCCCTACTTAGGGTGATCAGCAAACCTGAGGGAGCGGAGGGCGCAAGCTTTGCGCCCCTACAGTAACGGATTTTGTCCACAATGTAGGGGCGAACTGCGTTCGCCCAAAAGGTACATTATCAAAGCGCAAGTCCCCTATCACGACTAGATCAAGCAACTCTTATTCAAGAGGTAGTGACCTGGCACGATATCCCTTAACCTTGTTGTCAATATTTCGCAATATATTTGCACTGAGAGCATAGGCATATAAACTTGCGGGCTCAAAGCGAAATCGTATATCTTTGTATAAAAAATTGGCATCCCTAATAGTTTTACTTGTCACCAAGATCGGTTGAGATATACCTGGATTCTTTTTTAAAAATTCTGTGCAGTTGTCCAGTTCGGAAGGTGTACTATGAGGGCGATCGCTCCACTTAACCTCAACTATCCAAGAAGGTGATTGATGGGCAGCATCTAAATGTACAATATCAATTTCTCCAGTTTTCCATCGTGCGTAATAAAGCTCAATCATTTTACTGTGCTGCCATTGACTAAAAATAGCGGTTTCAGTCATGGCTCCCATCGCCTTAGAGTCTGTTTCAAGCTGACCAAATAGTGCGGCGCGCATTGACGGATTGGTTAAATAGACTTTAAAGCAAACTGCTCTCTTAAACTTTTTAGCGTTTTGATCAATTCTCTCTACTCGGCGGATTAGGAATGCAGCCTCAAGATACTCGATGTAACGTTTGATAGTGTTTTTAGCTACACCAGAGGATTGCGATAACCCCTCGATACTTACTTCGTTGCCTGAATTATACGCCAGGGTTGTGAAAAGTCTATTCAGTTCTTGAATATCACTAATCCCATAAAGGCTTGGCAAATCTCGAAGTAAAACTTTGTCAATGATATCGCTTTTAATATATTGTCCAGGATCCTGTCGAATTGTTTCAGAAAAGACAGCTTCTGGATAGCCACCGAAGTTCAAATAATTAATAAAATTCTCATTCAACTGATCAATATCTTTAGACACAAACTCATAGATCTTAGATGGATAACTAGAATCTTCAGAGCCATGGACATTTGTCTCTATTAATTCATTTTCTTTTCCTATAAACATTAAATATTCAGCAAAGGTTAGCGGTGGCAGGATATAGTCGCTGAATCGACCAGCACCAGACTCAGTGCTTTTAAGTCTTAGAGCAGCAGCAGCAGAGCCAGTAGCGACAAATCGACAGATTGGAAATGAATCAACCAGGGATTTTAGATGAATTTCCCACTGACGCAAGTATTGAATTTCGTCAAAAAAGACAAATAGCCTCGAATTGCGATCGTGATTGAATAGTTCCTGAAAATACTTAAGTATCCGCTCTAATGGAAGTCCTGTATAAATTGGAGTTTCAAGAGAGACATATAAAATATTTACCGCACTAATGCCAGAATCTAGGAGCAGACGAATAGTGTGATAAACCATGACAGTTTTACCAACACGCCTGGGTCCCATCAAGACTGTTGCTCGACGCACACTTGTGTCCAAGATGTTTTGAGAAAAAGCCTCAAAGTACTTGCGCCGTGGCGTATCTTCATAGATTATTTTTCCCTTACGGTCTGTCTCCCACCAAGGATTATCAAATTGAAGGCGGGAGAGGATGTCTTCTTTTGCGATCTCGATCATAAGACTAAAGTTAGAGAGCTAATCTTAGTCTAGCCGAGAGTCGAACTAAGGTCAATCAGTTAATCTTATTTTGGCAGCTGAGACGGAATCATCAATGAGCGTTGCTGTATCTAAAGCCTAACTTCACCGTTAGGCGTCAAACCATAGATATCTCAACCCAATACAAAAACTAAGCTAAGAAAAAGTGGGATTGCATCAGTTCGCCCCTAATGGGACCTAAACTAGAATGACATAGTGGGACTTAGACAAAAAACAAATCGAGAAAAGCCTCAACTCCAATCCCCGCTTGGGATTTACTTCGAGAAGCCCAAAATCGCTGAAACCCAGATAGATCAAGGAAAATCATAAATCGAGGTTAAACCTTTGTCCCGTAATGGTTTGAGCCTTTTTTGCTGACCGAAAACGCCTAAGTCCCAATAGTTTAATCTCATAGAAAGTAATGCCGACTGAAACCCCCAAAACATACCTAGAACAAGCGATATAAATTTTTGTCAAGGGGTGCGGTCAGACATAGGAATCATTGCTAGAATCCCGGAAAATTCCTGTTGTTTCAGCTTATTGTCAGGAATTTAGTTAAACAAGGTTTTTGGCAATATGCTAATCTGGCTAACAAGCTTTTGGGGGTGATATGGGGAAAACTTCTGGCGATTGCGCCTAAATGGAGTGATATACCGAAAGTTGACCCATATCGTTAACTCTGGAGAGTGTTATACAGAAAGTTGCCGTATAATATGTAGTTAGGCGCACAGGAAATTTAGTGCGATCGCTATCACTGTAGGGTGCGTTCCCTAATGTGGCTCCCACTGCTCCACTGATCGATTTTGGGGAACGCACCATGCACATTTATTGAAGCTGTGGGTTAAAGTGCGATGCTGCTCTGGTGGGTTGAGTTCTGGATTGGCAACCTGTCACCGAGCAAACCCGACGATGTTGGAATGATTCTGATAGCTGACGGCTAATAGCTAAGGGTTATCAATGCTAGGATAAAGGCTTGAGTAGAGAACGATCGAGCGAAAGCCATGTCATCGACAGAAGTAAAAACCCCGCCCCCAGACAGCCCCACTTCCCACTACCCTATACCTTTTAAACAGAATTTAGTATATACTTTGCACGGCTACAACTTGCATTTTTTACTCAAGGACAATAATATAGTTTAAGAGTCATAATTAGAAGCAAAGCACTCATTAAAAACATGATTAACCTAGAATTCACG
>NZ_JACJSW010000207.1:0-4980 GCF_014698375.1 Microcystis flos-aquae FACHB-1344
GCGCATTTACCAATGTATCTAACTTCCCCAGGTTTGTCAACCCCTTTTGGCAAATTTTTTTGATCTTTTTTCTATCCCTTGCTACGTAAGCTTTTCGGACCTTAGTATTTTTTCTGGTCGGGTCTTTTTGTCTAGTAATTTTGTTCTAATTAGCTCTTGATGGTGGTGAGAGCGTTTTTGATCAAGAGCAAGATGAAGTATGAGGGGATTTGGCATCATCTCTGGATGACCACCTACTGTTCTGGCGTTGTCTGTTCCCTACTGCCAACTCCGGTGCGGTCTTAAGGGGTAATCTTAGATAGTTAACAACTCAGTTCCCTCTGATCAATAATAATTTCTAGTCAGCTTGCTCCCATCCCCGATTCTTTCCTTAGCTTTTTGCCTGCCGTTGTATCGATCTATTTTGAGCAAGAGAAGCTGAGAACCTTTGTGGGCAGGCTTTTGAACTGAGCTTGTGTCCGTCTGGGCCAGTTTTCCTAGCCATTGCCCCATAACTGATATATTTCCTGAAAAACTGGGCAATCTAGGCCTAGACAGCATCGTGATAAGGGGGGATAAGACCTTGGACTCCGCTAACGCGCAGAAAATTCTCGGCTATTTCATCGAAGAAGCAAAAGAACACCTGGAAACTTTGGAACAGGGGATTTTAGACTTAGGCAATCTCGTGAACAATACTGAACAGATGAACGAGATGTTTCGTGCCGCCCATTCCATCAAGGGGGGGGCGGCCATGTTAGGTTATAGCAGTATCCAAAAAACTGCTCACCGTCTTGAGGATGCTTTCAAAATACTGAAAGAAAATCCCATACAAGTGGATCAAAAATTAGAATCTTTGTTCCTCAAGGGTTATGATCTGCTTCAGATATTGATCGATAAGCTGCCCGGTCCATTAGGTTTGCAAGCCGAGGAAGCTAACGCTATCGTTAAAAAAGGTGAACCGACTTTTGCCGAATTACAAGCCCATCTTAACTATCTTCTCGACCAAAAAAAATCTACCCCAGCTATTGCGGCAACCTCTTCTATCTCCATCAGCGTCAGAGATATCCTCAAACAGATGTTACAACTGTTCAAACAGGAAGAAACCAGTGCTTCCCGTCAGCAATTACAAAAATTAATTTTATCTCTGTCTCAATTGGCTTCAGAACAGCAAAAGTGGCAATATTTAGTTAAAAATGCCCAATCAGCCCTGGCTAACCCCAAACATTCCTACCGCACTCTCGCCCCGGTTATTATTAAAGAATTAAAACAAGCTAGTGATTTATTGGAATGGGGTCGCGGGGAAGAAATCACCGTCAGTCAAGAATTGCAGTTATTAGCCACCGCCAAATTACCACAAATCCTGATCACCCTAGAACCGGAATTAGTAGCTAGTACCCTGCTGCAAATGTTTAATCGCCAACAGGTCTCGCAACTGGTACAGTTATTACAAATGAGACGTTGACATCTGCGCTGGTGTAAAAAGGTGGGGGATTCCCAGGAGAATAAACTTAATTGTTTTTAATTTTGGTGAGTTAGGAAGATATGTAATTAATTGTGCGCCCACCGAGGTGGCAATAATTCTAGAGGGTGAATTGGGATAGAGCCAAACCGGAAAAAGCTAAGATATGGCAAGATAAAAACTTAATGCTGACGGCTGACCAATATCAGATCTGATGCAGTATCTCTTTAGTCACCGGTCAAGCTGGGATTTACTGAGAGTAAGCAATCTGCTAGAGTTTTAACGTTCGTTAAATTTCTCGGGCAGAGAAAACAAACAAAACCATAATGGTGTTAATGGGTGTGTGGAAGTGCTTAAAAATCTCAATTTTTCGGGGCGATATTCCTCGCTGGCCCTGCTGCTGGCTATTTTCGGATTATTTCACGGGACGGTAATGGCCGAAGAAGAACCGCAAGAAACGGTTTTTCCCCGCGTCGAGCAGATAGTACAGTCTCCTCCTGCGACGGGAGAAACTACGCCACCCGTGGCAGCACCGCCGGAAACCCCGACGGAAACCCCAAGCCCTGCAGAAACTCCCACAACAGCCCCACCGGTGCCGGCGGAGGAGTCGCGAGTTTTGGTGGCCGAAGTGGTAGTACAGGGGGCCGATCGAGAATTAGAAAATCTAGTTTATAATACCATTCGCACCCGACCAGGACGAAGCACGACTCGATCGCAACTGCAAGAAGATATTAACGCCGTTTTTGCCACGGGCTTTTTTGCCGATGTGCGGGCAGTTCCCCAAGATACGCCTCTAGGGGTGCGAGTCACCTTTGAGGTGCAACCTAACCCCGTTTTTCAGGGCGTACAGATTCAAATTGCCCCGGAAACCCTGGACAAATCGATTTTACCTACCCGGGTGGTCGAGGAAATTTTCGCTAGTCAATACGGCAAAACCCTGAATTTGCGGGAATTACAGGCGGGGGTAAAAAAAATCAATGACTGGTACAGCAAAAACGGCTATGATCTGGCCCAGGTAATCGGTGCGCCGCAAGTCACTCCCGATGGTCGGGTGATTCTGGTCATTTCCGAAGGTTTAATCGAAAAAATTCAAGTACGCTACTTTAACGTTGAACAGGAACCGGTCAACGGTAAAACCAGAGAATTTATCATTACTAGGGAAATGCGCCTAAAAGCGGGGGATATTTTTAACCGCAATACGGCCCAACAGGATTTACAGCGTGTTTTCGGTCTCGGTTTATTCGAGGATGTGCGTCTGTCTTTTTCTCCCGGCAGCGACCCAAGGGAGGTGATTGTTAACGTCGATGTGGTGGAAGGTAATACTGGTTCCCTAGCCGCTGGTGGCGGTATTAGCTCGAATGCGGGCTTATTCGGCACTGTCAGCTATCAACAGCGCAATTTTGGCGGTAATAACCAAACTTTAGGGGCAGAAGTCCAGTTAGGGGAACGGGAATTTTTATTTGATCTGAGTTTTTCCGATCCTTGGATTGCCACGGATAACTTCCGCACTTCCTACACGGTCAACGTTTTCCGGCGACAGTCGATTTCTCTGGTTTATGATGGGGAAAATTCCTCAATTCGGACTCTTAACGATAATGATAGTCCCCGGATCGTCCGGACGGGTGGCGGTATTACTTTTGTCCGTCCTTTGGCCCCTGATGTGTTTACGAAACCAAAATGGGTGGTGTCCCTAGGCTTTAACTATCAACAGGTACAGGTGCAAAATGCCAATGGTGACATCTCCCCTCTGTCTGCACCTCTCAACGGTTTTGGCAGTCAACAACTGGCTTTTAGTTCCTCTGGGATCGATGATCTACTTTCTCTAAATATTGGCGCTATTCGAGATTTTCGCGATAATCCCCTGCAGCCCACCAGTGGTTCTTTCCTGCGTCTAGGTTTAGAACAAACTATTCCGGTCGGTTCTGGCAGTATTTTCGGCACTCGTGTTCGGGGTAGTTACAGTTACTTTATCCCCGTTCGCTTTATTAATTCCTTTAATCTCTTTGAAACCGATATTTTTAAAGGTCAGCAATCCCTCGCTTTTAATGTGCAAGCAGGGACAGTATTAGGCGATTTACCCCCCTACGATGCTTTTATCGTTGGGGGTAGTAACTCTGTACGGGGTTACGCCGAGGGAGAAGTGGGTAGCGGTCGCAGTTATTTCCAAGCGACGGCCGAATATCGTTTTCCCATAGTAGCAATTATTGGGGGGGCGTTATTTGTCGATTTCGGCACTACTATTGGTTCCCAAGGAGATGTCCCCGGTCAACCCGGGATTGTCCGGGGTTTACCCGGTACCGGTCTCGGTTACGGTTTAGGTGTTCGGGTACAATCTCCCGTCGGCCAAATTCGGGTTGACTACGGTTTTAATGTCGATGGTGGTTCTCGTCTCCATTTCGGTATCGGGGAACGATTCTAATCAGTTATTGGGGGTGGGGGATTAGGGAAATGGGGAAATAGGGAAATTCAACTAAAACCCCAACACCCTAAAACCCTAAAACCCAACCCCCAAAACCACTAATAAGCTTTTCACTTTATTACTTAATAATTATGGTTTCTACTATCGCTAAACAATTTGAATTATCGGGAATTGGCCTGCATTCGGGGGAGATAACCCAGGTGCGCGTCTGTGGGGCAAATCCGGGGGAAGGACGTTATTTTGTCCGCAGAGATTTAGCCAATCAACCGATTATTCCCGCTCTAGTTTCTTCGGTTTACCAAACGACTTTATCAACGGAATTGGGACAAGGAGAAGCCAAGGTTAGAACTGTTGAGCATTTATTAGCGGCCTTAACCGCTTTGGGGGTAGAAGATGCTCGCATTGAGGTGGATGGTGCGGAAATTCCCCTCCTCGATGGTTCGGCCAAAATCTGGGTAGAAGCGATCAAAAATGCTGGTTTAGATAACTCTTTTTCTCCATCAGATTTAACTATTTCTCAACCGATTTGGTTGTACGAAGGAGATGCTTTTGTGGCGGCGATTCCTTCCCCTGAATTACGTTTTACCTACGGGATCGATTTTACCTATAAACCGATCGGTAATCAATGGTATAGTTGGAGTCCTGATCAGGAAAGTTTTAGTCAAGCGATCGCAGCTGCCCGTACTTTCGGTTTTGCCGATCAAATTGAATATTTACAAAAGGCTGGTTTAATTAAAGGAGGCAGTTTAGAAAATGCTTTAGTCTGCGATCAAAATCAATGGTTAAATCCTCCTTTACGCTTTGAAAATGAGCCAGCAAGACATAAATTATTGGACTTAATTGGTGATTTGAGTTTACTGGGAACTATTCCCACCGCTCATTACATGGCTTTTAAAGCCAGTCATAAACTTCACGTTCAATTAGCTAAAGCAATTCAGGGTTAATTATACTTTAGACGTTCATAATCTGAGATTTATTAAACTTCTGAAATCGTAGAGTCAGCAAGGAATCCAGTTCTTTTTTATGTTTCAGATGGGCATCATTCAGACATTCATAAATAGCTGAAGAAAAGTCAGAAAAGTTCTCATAATATTTACCATATAAACATTTCTTTTTGACAAAT
>NZ_JACJSW010000208.1:0-1791 GCF_014698375.1 Microcystis flos-aquae FACHB-1344
TGGGATAATTTCCCCTCAAAGGGCAGCTCGAAGTTTTCTGGTGGGGTTGAGGGTAACTCGCTTTTACGGTACATTAGCACTAATTAGAGAAGATGCAAGGGTGATGCAAGGGTAATGCAAGGGTTTTAAGAGATTCTAGCAGATTTAAGTGCATTTGGGAAGCTCTCAATCAAGCTAAAAGCCCTTTCCTGTAAGGTTTTTAGATTTATTCAGCCAACCCTAAATAGGTCTGGCAGCGGATAGCCTCAACACCAAAACCAAACTGCGGACAGTAAATTAGTCAATAAAATGTCAAAAATTAAAAGTCCTCTGCGTTATCCCGGTGGTAAATCCCGGGCAATTAAGCAAATTCTGCCGCAAATTCCTGTCAATATTAGGGAATATCGAGAACCTTTTTTTGGTGGTGGTTCTGTGTTTTTTGCTGTTAAGCAACTCTTTGAACAACAGATAAAAACCTATTGGATTAATGACTTAAATTATGATTTATATTGTTTCTGGCATGCGCTCAAGAAAATATTGAGTCATTGGTAGCAAAAATAACAGAAATTAAACAGAAATATGATAACGGACGAGAATTATTTCAAGATTTGACAAGGGAAGATTTAAAGTTAACCGACTTTGAGAAAGCAGTGCGTTTTTTTATCTTAAATCGGATTACTTTTTCGGGAACAGTGGATTCGGGGGGTTATTCCCAAGCGGCTTTTACCAGTAGATTTACTGATTCATCAATTGCCAGATTAACTCAAATTGCGCCGTTATTAGCATTGGTAAAAATTACTAACCAAGACTACGAAGAATTATTATTTCAAGAGGGAAAAGAAGTTTTTATATTTCTCGATCCCCCCTACTATAGTGCCACAAAATCCCGTTTGTACGACGTAATAGGGAATTTACATACCAGCTTCGATCATCAACGTTTTGCCGATAATATGCGTCAATGTCAGGCTAAATGGTTAATTACCTACGATGATTGTCCAGAGATACGAAAACTCTTTGATTTTGCCCATATTATCGAGTGGAATCTTCAGTATGGCATGAATAACTATAAACAAGGAGCGGCGGCATCCGGCAGAGAATTAATGATCAAAAATTATTAGTGCGATGCCGAAGGCACTGGGTAGCAGTAAGCTAATCTTATATGTTGGGTTGACGACTGTACTTCATCCTATTAATTTAACCATTGGTGCAAATCTTCCAAATCCGAAAAATCCAATAAAGCAAGAGCTAAATTATCTAATTGATTAGGATTTAACTGTTTAATTTTTTGTTCTACCTTTAAAGGAATAGAACCTAGTTTTAAATTTAGCTGACGCAAAATTAGGCTTTTTTTAGCGGATAATCCTCCTTCCTCTCTGCCTTCCTCTAAAGCTTCTTGATAAACCTTAGTTTCTCTTAAATCACTTAGGTAATGATTTGGTAGTAGTGGCGTAGCCCTCTTGCTTACCTGGTATGAATTGTGGGTTCTTCGGTTTTTGTTATGCAATGGACGGGGGTTATAAGGGATGGAACCCTTATATAGAAAGGCATTTGGCGATTTTTGTCAATTATTTTTTATCTAGAGCGAACTAATCAATTAAGTCTCTTGCCAGATAAGGATTTAGTCGATTTATGCCCCCCTATCGAACCATACTAAGTAACGAAGAACCGAATTGTGTAAAATATTTATGAATAAAAATAATTGGAACCCGCTCAGTCTTTAAACCTCTAGCTTGATCATGACTTTTCTGATAAATATCTTTTTCTGGCTCCTGTCTGGCTTACTCAAATATCAGTCTAGCACCGAACAAAGTA
>NZ_JACJSW010000209.1:0-57320 GCF_014698375.1 Microcystis flos-aquae FACHB-1344
GCCATTTTCAAGGGGAAAATGTACCCAGTAGCGTCTTTTCAATTTTTTCTGAGAAGCGACCTGCAGTAAGGGTTTTGTTGATTTTTTAGTATTTCTGTATGGGGGAAGTCCAGTTATTCAACGCAATTAATGGTCTATCTATCCCTCTTTCAGGACTCTGGCAAAAGTCTTACAGTCTCTAAACTCTAGCTCTCTTATGGGGTAAGCCTTCAAGCTATCGCTAACTAACAGAAACCCGAAATTTGAGTTTTTATTAGAAAAAAAGTTAGCGATCACTTGTCAACCAAGAGTTTCAGAATCTGGATTCGGTCAGGGATTTCCGAAAGTTCCAGAAAAGCGATAGGCAGTTCGAGCATTTGTACTAAAATTTCCCCTACGCAGTTTAAATTCAGTACAGCTTATAACCTTCCCAATCCCCAACTAACGGCCAACTACTCAAAATCGTTATGACTATGATATAGTTGTTAAGGAATGTAAAAATAGTTGCATTTTCCCAGAAACTAGATTAAGGAGATTAAAAGTATGACCGCCGAAGGTTGCTTAAGAGTCGGACAAGCGGCGCCGGATTTCACCGCGACCGCCGTTTTCGATCAAGAGTTCAAAACCATCAAATTATCGGATTATCGGGGTAAATACGTCGTTTTATTCTTCTATCCCCTCGATTTTACCTTTGTTTGCCCCACGGAAATTACCGCTTTCAGCGATCGAGTTAGCGAATTTAGCAGTATCAACACCGAGATTTTAGGGGTGTCCGTCGATAGCGAATTTGCTCACCTAGCATGGATTCAAACCGAGAGAAAATCGGGCGGTGTCGGTGATGTGGCCTATCCGTTGGTGTCGGATCTAAAAAAAGAAATCAGCACCGCTTACAATGTTCTTGACCCAGATGCGGGGGTATCCCTGCGCGGTCTCTTTATCATCGATAAAGAAGGTGTTATCCAACACGCTACTATTAATAATCTTTCCTTTGGTCGCAGTGTCGATGAAACCCTCCGCACTCTGAAAGCGATTCAATACGTCCAATCCCATCCGGATGAAGTTTGTCCCGCCGGTTGGCAAGAAGGCGATGCTACCATGGTTCCCGATCCTGTGAAGTCAAAAGTTTACTTCGCAGCAGTTTAGTTAAAGTTCGTCAGAAGTCCCTCAGCTATAGATGGGGGGAAACTTTTAAAGGGGGGCGAAATAATTCGCCCCTCATTTTAATCGGAAAATTTTCTGGAAAATTTGCCCCATTAGCCATGACCTCATCTAGAATACTGGCCAGACAAGTCTAGAAAGAGTCACGGCGATCTATGACTAACAGTAATTATGATTCCGAGTTGACAGTTTTGGGATTACCCGCAGCCAAAGGTAGATGGTTATTAATACCTCTAGGAATGGGTGTTTTACTCTGTTTAGGGACGGTGTACTCTTGGAGTATCTTTAGAAAACCCCTAGAAACAGAGTTAAATCTCAGCGCCACGGAAAGCCTATTACCCTACACTGTGGCTTTAGTATTTTATGCCGCTTCTATGCCGATCGCCGGTTTTTATATCCCCCGGGTAGGCACTCGCAGGATGACCGCTATCGGCGGAATTATCGTCGGTTTAGGCTATATTCTCGCTAGTTTTGCCGCTCAGATCCAGACAATTATTCTGACCTACGGAGTCATTGCCGGCACAGGAGTCGGCATCGCTTACGGTGTTCCCATGGCAGTGGTGGCACGCTGGTTTCCCGACAAAAAAGGTTTAGCGGTGGGTTTAACTATCATCGGATTTGGCCTTTCTCCCCTGATTACCGCACCTTTAGCCAATCGATTAATCAATGAATATAGCGTTAGACCAAGTTTAAGATTTTTGGGGATTATCTTTACAATAATTATTGTGATTATTGCCCTCGCCATGAAATTACCCCCTCAAGACTGGCAACCTCCCGCAAATTTAGCTAATCGAAAATCCGACTTTCCGGCCAATTATCCAGTGAATATGCTGAAAAGTCGCTCATTTTATGGCTTATGGCTTTGCTATGCTATTGGTGCTTTAATTGGCTTGAGTGCCATCGGTATTTCTAGTCCCGTCGCTGAGGAAATTATTCAGATTGATCCGGGGTTAGCGGCTAGTAGTGTTGCTCTATTTGCCTTGTTTAATGGTATTAGTCGTCCTTTGTTCGGTTGGTTGAGCGATCGCTGGAAACCCCATTATTTAGCGATCGGGGCCTATACACTCATTTTGATCGGTTGTCTGTTGATGGTCAAGGCTGAAAAAGGGGCGGTTACTAGCTATCTAGTGGCTTTTTGTCTATTTTGGTTCTGTTTAGGGGGATGGTTAGCCCTAGCTCCCGCTACCACTCTCCACTTCTTTAATCCTGACCACTACGCCCAAAATTACGGTATTGTTTTTACTGCCTACGGTGTTGGTGCTTTGATCGGAACTTTAGTAACCGGTAGAATTCGCGATTGGTTCGGTACTTACACTTATGCTTTTTATGCTATGGCTGTATTGGCAATACTGGGCATTTTTCTCGCGAGTGCCTTACTGAAAAGAGAGCGATCGCAGCTATCAAATCCTAGCTAGGGTCTGCTGAAAAAGTTTTTCCTAGGGGCAGGGTGTAGGGTGTAGGGTGTAGGGTGTGGGGTTTTACCGATTTTGAGGGGGTCAATTACCTAATTTTCAGGGAAAAAGTACCTGAATTTCCCCCTGATCACTCCCATATCTGGTACTTTTGGATTTCAAAAAAGGCTAAAAGTCTTATCCAGCAAGGTTTTTAGATTTATTCAGCAGGCCCTAGATAAGTCAGTTATAAGGCTGTGCATTATAGCATAACCGTGGTTAATTGTCAATAAAATTGTCCCCACTACTACAGCCACTCTTATCCCGGTGGGAGCAAATTGGGGGGATAATAAAGCCCGAAAATAGCCGATAATTCCTTTCATTGCCTATAAATCGCACTCTATCAGGCGAGTAAAACAAAAAGTCACCATTTTTAACCCGTAGGGAGACTTCCACCAGAGAGCGGGAAAACAGCCTTCAGGAGCTGCGAGACTAAAATCCCAGTGATCATAATCATCGATACGCCACTCATCTTTGTCGCGCCATCCTACCAATTCCCCAAATTTTCTAATCGTTTCCGCGTCTTGGGTACGCAGGGTGTTAATACTACCGCCGGCGGCAAAATATAACTTCACCTGATTGCTAAAACCGAAATGATCGCCGCTATAATTTTTCCAAAGGCGATCGAGTACCCGAATCACATTAACGGGAAACCGCATCATATCCTCTGGGGTTAAAGTATCGCGGGTTCTGCCGGCAGTTTCGAGGATAACTCGGAGAGTTTCTGCGTCTGCCTCCCTAAAGTTCCCCTCAGCTAGGAATTGCTGTAATTTACCATAGCGCTCGATGTCCGGAACTAACATCTGCCGCGCTTCGATGAGGGCAACCCGTTCGGTTAAAGATTGCAATTGAGCTAAAATATCCTGAAGTTGGACGTTAATATCTGACATAAATGTAAAGGGGTTTGTTGAATGCAAAAATTACCGATTTATCGGCAAAATAATTATTGATTTACCGCTTCTAATCTTGACTTAACAAAGCGATTCATCCATGCTTCTAGATAGATGCGATTGGCTTTTTGTTCTTTTAAATCTGTGGTAGTTAAAGGGTAAGGTGCTAATCCTTGAATGGCTGCCGTTGTTACACAAAACATCGACTTTTGAAAAGTTTCGCAGATCTGGACTAATAAATCTTCTTCTTGACGAAAACTCTTTTTATAAATGTCGTGCAGATAATCTGGTAAAAAGTGACGCATATCCTGCATTAATAGTGTGGGAGGAATCCCTGCACCTCCGATGGGTAAAGGATCCGCATACAAAGCACCATAGGCAAACATTCCTTGATCGTAGGGAATTTGATAGGCTTGGGCATTATAGGAAATTGTACCGGGGAAAGGTGTTCCGCGAAAGAAAACCGCCTCAACGTAGGGGATTGCCGTATCCGCAAGAAAGGTTAATCCTGCCGATTTGGGGATCAGATCATAGGTTTGTCCTTTGATTTTTACCTGATAGATAATTGGTTTACTAGCATTATCGACTAAATTTTTCTTAATGTGTGCCACCACTGCGGGAATACTGGTAATTTTTCCGGCATCGTAGAGATCGGATAAACTTAAAAAAGTATCGGCCATAATTCGCCAAAATTGACCTAAACCGCTATAGTAGGCCATCATCCGCATTTGTTCTGGCAAAAATTCAGGAAAGGCTTTATTTAAAATTAAAACTAGGGGATTATTACTAAATTTGGCTTGAATAACCTTGGCTGTCACTTCCCGAAAAGCGGCACTATCTACATAACTATCTAAACCACCCCCACCATGCCAAAACATGGCTTTCATACAGTATTCAGCATACTCAAAATTAATGCGATCGTGCCACCAGTGTTGTAGTAATTTCTGCCAAGATACTTGACCATTAAAATATTTAAAGAAGGGGAAAAAAACCAAAAACTGATTTTCCGCAATATAAATTAAATTTTTGGAATAAGCATCTAACACCACTCCGTAACTTTTCAGGATACCCACTACCTCGATCAAATTCTGGGGAGTATCTTTTAACAATGCTTCCCCAGCCGTGAGACGATCAATATAGGATGCTAGGGGATGAGAGGAGGACTTGACAGGGATAGTGACCATGCTAGAAGCTTGATAAAATAACTTTCCTGATCTATTTTAACCCATAAAAGCACAACCAATTAGCGGCGGTGGCACGGCGAGTCATGCGGGGATTGAATTCGCCAATTTTATAACCGGTAAACCCCAATTTATCTTTTAATAATTGTTTATTTTCTGGCAAGATCGAGCGAGTTAATTTTACTGTTGGAGGACGATTGGCAATAAAATCCGGGGGTTCGGGATATTCACGTCGCCAATCTTCCTCTACTTGACTATTATCCCATTTTCCCTGACTTTCATCGTAGCGATAACCTAAACTTTGCCAGACCAATTTATTAACGGTTTCGTCGTCAATTTCATCGTTAATAATCGCCCAAATTGTCTCTATATTTAATTCTGGTAGTTCCATAGATCAAGTAAATGGGTGATGGGGTGTGGGGTGTGGGGTGTGGGGTGTGGGGTGTGGGGTGTGGGGAGAATAAATAAAATAATCTCCTATCTCCTGACTCCTATCTCCTGACTCCTGACGACCGACTCCTGCCTACGGTTAAAATAACTGGTGAATAACATCATTGATCATCGCGTAAGCGTAGCCTATTTTGCCTCCTTCTAACGCCAAAATTATTTTTATCTTAACTATCGGTGTGGTGTCGGTTTCTGCATCGGCAATTTTTATCCGGTTAGCGATCGAAGCGGTAGGTAATGCTACGATCGCATTTAGTTTATTTTTAGCGACTTCCCGTCTGATATTGGCTTCTGTTGTCCTAATTCCGAACTGGTTGACCTTATCACGCCAAAAAGTCCCTATTCAAGCCTATTATTACGCAGTGGGGGCAGGATTTTGTTTAGCTCTCCATTTTGCTACTTGGATTACTTCTCTATCCTACACCTCGATCGCCGCTTCCACCACTTTAGTCACCACTAATCCTCTCTGGGTTTCCCTGTTGGGTTGGTGGTGGTTTCGAGAAAAACCGACTAAATTAACCTTTATCGGCATTTTTGTGGCTCTAACGGGGGGATTATTGATTGTTTTAGCCGATCGAGATCTCAGTAGTTCTTATCCTAACCCTTTATTGGGCAATAGCTTGGCTTTAATTGGGGCAATTCTCGTTAGTGGTTATATTCTCCTCGGACGGGAAGCACAAAGAAAGGGCTTAAATATTAAGAATTATATAACTGTAGCCTACACTACCGCAGGATTAGCTTTATTACCTTCTATTTTTTTATTCGGTCAAGGTAACAAAAGCTATCCCTTATCCGTGTATGTTTATGTGTTAATGATGGCGATTTTTCCGCAATTAATCGGTCATACTAGCTTTAACTGGGCTTTGCGATGGGTAGCACCGACAATAGTAACCATGGTAATTTTATTAGAGCCAATCGCCGCTAGTCTGTTAGGAGTGTTCATTTTTGGTGAAATACCAGCCCAAGAAATCATTTATGGCGGATTAATTCTGTTAATCGGCGTAGGCATTGCTATTTTAGGCGGATAAGCTTGTTAGTGTATCTAATATTACCGGTTAAGTGTGATCTTGATCGCGGATGGTAATCACAGACAAAGACTAGATTAGTGTACAATGCTAACTGCATGAGAGTTTAGACAATCTGACTCACTTGAGCAATAGGGTTTTCGGGGAATTAATTTCCTGACTAGAGTTAGAAATATCCGATCATCTGGGTACTCTGTAGTTGAGAGCTAAAAAAAGCCAGTGGTTTTCAGGAAAAACGGGGAGGGTTGAAAAGTGAAATCAAGAGGGAAGGGGATACAGTCAAAACTGTCATCGTCCGAGTCGGGTTTCTCGATGTTAGAAGTGATCATTGCCATTTTAACTATTACCGCTTTCTTAACAGGAACCTTACAGTTAATGGCAGTGAATGCCTTATATAAAGTTCGGGCAGAAAGACAAGCTAAAGCTAACTTTTGGATTCAAGAAGACTTTGAGGATGTCAAAGCTTTAGCTTCGAGTTTAGATGTGAACTCCAGTCCGGCCAACCCTAATGTCAGTGATGATGTATGTACAAATATCGCTCAGGGTTATGCCACAGCTTTAAGAAGACAACTAACGAATACTCCTCTCCCCACCACTACTATACCGACGGAACAATTAGTAGCAACACGAGAAATTGTCGGTAAAAAATATTCTCTCCATCGAACTTTTAATATTACTAACCAATCGGCTAATCCCCATCGTCTCCGTATTGATTATCAAGTCCAGTTAGCAAAGGGTCAAACTGCTAACGATTACCGCAACCAAGAAAATGTTATTGCCAGAAGTTCTGTCGAGGTGATTCCCGATGCGTCGTTTGAATGTCCATAAAAATCAGGGTTTTACCCTGTTAGAAATTTTGGTAGCTTTGGCAATTACGGGAATTCTTGCCGCCTTAACCGGACCTAATTTATTAGCTTGGTTAAATAGCAATAAAGTCCAAGAAGCCACCGATTCTATACAATCAGCCCTACGGGATGCCCAAAAACAAGCTATCCGTCGAGGGAGGAATTGCACGATTAATTTTACTAACGGGACTGGCACTGGTCCCACGGTTTACCAGCAAATAAAGGCCAATGAACCGGGTTGTTTAGTGGCGGCTAATGCTAATGGGGGTTCCTTAAGTCTGCCGCAGGAAATATTTATGGTGGTGAGGAATTTTCCCACCCTAGGCGGCAGTCCGGGGGTACAGTTTTCCTTTCGGGGTCATGTGCCGGGGTTAACCTTTGTTCCGCGGGCAACCCAAGCGATAATCGTATTATATCGTGCTGCCAATGCCACCGCCGATCCCTATCCCAACCAAGAAAGAAAGTGTATAGTTATCGCTTCTCTGTTAGGAATAGTTAAACAAGGCACTTATAACGACACTTCTCTAACTAACCTCGCTTCTCTAACTAACCTCGATGCCAGTAAATGTCAAATCCGTCTGGATGGAACTGAACCCTAATCAGCTTCTCAAGGCAACACACCCACTCCTGTGCAGTTAATCACCCGCTGCAGGATCGCAGAATCCAACCCAGTAAGACTCCGATACCACCAAAGCGGACAATTTGCCAAAAAACCTCCCCCAGCAGTCCGCGACGGATTCCTTCCCAGAATAGGCGCTTTAATTCCCCTTCTTTAAGTAAATTGCTTTCTAAAATTACCTCTAATTCTTGAATCTGTTCGCGAATTTGTACCAATTCCTTTTCTAGTTCAGGTAGGGGATTTTCCCGCCATTGGGGTTCTATTTGGCTCAATTGTGCCTCTAGGTCTTTTTTTTGCTGTTCTGCTTCGTTGATCTGTCGATAACGGTCTTTTAGTGTTGCGATCGCCGCTTCGACTTCTTCAATCGCTTGGGTAAATTCTGCCGATTCATCGTTAGGGTAGGGGTTTTCTTCTAAGGACATGGACTCGATGGGATTTCCTGCGTCTAAACTATAGTTATAGACGATTTTACGGTTTTACGAAACCTTTTGATTATGATTCCATCCCCTGTCTCTTCCTCATCTCAGACTGTTGATGATCTATCTACCCTGGAATTGGCGCGGATTTTGGCGGCACGTTTGGCGATCGCACCGATTGACTGGCATCGTCTGAAGGCCAACCGTAATGATCGGGCCGCCGAACAATTAGGGACGGCTTTGGTGTTTTTATTAGATAATCAGCCAGAAGAAGCACTTCCTCGGCTACAACAGGCTACAGGCTGGCTCGATCGCTCGATTTCTGCTCCTCCCTGTCCTTCTCCCGGTCATGGTCCTTAGGTGAACCAGCGTTCCTGTTTAATTTGTTTACAAAGTTTCAGTTGGGTTCCTTTTTGATTCCAGTGAACTTGGTCGAAGATTTGATATAATATACACAGTCCTCGGCCATTTTCCGCTTCTTCGGGGGGAAAATTGGGACAATCGCAACTACAGCCATGATGGGGACAACGGGGGGTAAATCCACAACCTTCGTCGGTAATTACCCAAGAATACTCGTCTTTACTGCTGGAAAAGTGAACGACCACGGTTTTGCTGGGATCGAGATGATTGCCGTGTTTAGCGGCATTAACTAAAGCTTCTTGCAATCCTAATCTAATTTCTGGTTCTAATTCTTCGGGAATACTAGCGGTCAATAAATCTAAAATCGGACAAAGATACAAGGTGGAAGCGAAACTCATGGTGTTCCAGCTTCGTTTGCTTGTTGGCAGTGAAATAGCAATCACGCGCTTTACCTCTAGCTTTTATTCAATGACTGTTCTCTTACAGAAAGATTAAGGTCTCTTAACCGTCGATCTAGTTGACATCCTCGCCGCCGTGAAACGGACGGCGATTCCCAAACCTCACGATTTGGGTTTCTGCTTCTTTCCCGAAGGATTTTTCGCACCTGCCTTAACAGATTTACTCTGTTCTGGTCTTATGGTCGCTCTACAGACTGACACCGCAAGCCCTGCGGCCAAAATATTTTTACTGGCGTTAATATCTCGGTCATGGTGAGTCCCACAGTCTGGACAATCCCACTCTCGAATATTTAACGGCATTTTTTCAGCAATATACCCGCAATTACTACATCTTTTAGAGCTAGGAAACCATCTATCTATTTCGATGTAATTTCTTCCATACCAACGGCATTTATAGGCTAATTGTCGGGTAATTTCTCCCCAACTAACGTCAGATATTGCCTGAGATAATTTCGGGTTTTTGACCAGATTCTTAACGGCTAAATTCTCAACCACAATCGTTTGGTTTTCACGAACTAATTGAGTGGTTAGCTTATGTAAATGGTCTTTTCTGCTATCGGTGATTTGAGCGTGAATCTTGGCTACTTTGATTCTTGCTTTTTCCCGATTTTTTGACCCTTTCTGTTTTCTAGAAAGGCTTTTTTGGGCCTTTCGCAGTCTCCGATAATGTTTCTTAAAATGCTTGGGATTAGACACTTTATCGCCATCGCTGGTAATCACGAGGCTACTAATTCCTAAGTCAATTCCAATGGCTTTATCGGTTGGGGGTAAAGGCTTAATCGTTGGGTCATCAAATCTAATTGAAATATGCCAGCGTCCTGATGGATGTAATCTGACTGTTACTGTGCTTGGTTCACAGCTTTCTGGTATTTGTCTTGACCATCGAATAGGTAAAGGTTCTGTGCATTTAGCTAAATAGATTTGTCTGTCTTTGAACTTAAAAGCAGATTTGGTAAATTCGGCACTTCCTCCCTGATGTTTTTTCTTAAAGTTAGGATACTTAGTACGACCAGCAAAGAAATTAGTGAAAGCTGTTTGTAAATGTCTTAACCCTTGTTGTAAAGGTACACAGCTTACTTCATTGAGAAAGTTTAATTCTTCTTGCTTTTTCCAATCGGTTAGCATTGAAGAAGTTTGAGCGTAGCCTACTCTTTCTTGCTTTTCGTACCAAGCTTGTGTTCGTTCGTGGAGAGCTTTGTTGTAAACTAATCTTACACAGCCCAATGTGCGCCGCAATAGCGACTCTTGTTCGGGTGTTGGGTAAAATCGAAACGAGTAGGCTTTTTCCATGTCTCACATTTTAGCATATATTTCGTAAATGTGCTAATATTTAACAGTAAAGCCGTCGTAGAACGACGGGGTTTCAGACCCAAATTTTCGATGATTGCCATACCTAATGAGTCATATTTTATCCCTTTTCTGTCTCTGAGATTGATTAGATATTTTTATGATTGATCTACAAACCAATCGAGAATCAAGGCAGCTTTGAGCGGGTAATTAATCAAAAAAGTAGTTGATTGGAACGGGCTTTAATATGCTATTATCTTTACCCATTGACTTTTCGACCATAAACGGCTAAAGTGTCGGGTTTTTCCTCCTATTTCATCCTACCATATTCGCTGTTTTTTGTCTAAGAAAAGCGGCGCATTCGACGTGGGGAGTTTGGGGAAAGAAATCAGCTGTTTGCACTTCTAGCAGTTGATAATCGCCTGTTTTACAGAGATATTGCAAGTCTCTGGCTAAAGTTGCACTTTGACAACTGATATAAACAATGCGTTGACTTTGCAGCCGTAACAGACTATCGAGGACAGATCGATCGCAACCTTTGCGGGGCGGATCGAGTAGAATAATGTCGGGTTTAACTGTCAGTTGCGGTAAAGTTTTTTCTACTGCCCCCAAAATAAAAGTTGTGTTGGTAATATTATTTAATTGGGCGTTAATCTTGGCTCGATCGAGGGAAAAGCTATAGTATTCTAGTCCAATCACCTCTTTAACCCGTTTAGCGAGGGGTAAAGTAAAAGTACCGATGCCACAGTAGGCATCAATGAGAATTTCTTCACCTTTAAGGTCTAATTTCTGACAAATAACCGCAAATAAGGCTTCAGCAGCCTCTGTATTAACCTGAAAAAAAGTATCGGCAGCCAATTGATAGGTTAATCCGGCGAACTTTTCGGTAATATAGTCCCTTCCGGCGATAGTTGTGGTCTGAGCGCCAAAAATAGCATTACCTCGCTCGGGGTGATAATTCACGGTTACACCGACTAAATTGGCGTATTTTGCCAGCCATTGCTGCGCCTGTGCCTCAATTCCCTGTAAATTATTATCGGTACTAATCAGGGTTAATAAAACTTCTCCAGTGTGGCGGCCAATTCTTAGGGATAAATGGCGTAATTGTCCTTGGTGGGTCTTTTCATCGTAAATTGACCAGCCTTGACCCTGAATATCCTGTTTTATCTCTGCTAGAAACGGATTTAAAGCCTGATCTTGAATCGGACATTGATTGAGATTAATCAGATGATGGCTGCCGCGACGATAATAACCTGCTTGCACATTGCCGGTGGGGGAAAATCCGAGGGGATAGGTAGCTTTATTGCGATAAGCGAGGGGAGAATTACCGGTGAGGGGAGGATAAACCAAAGGATCGCTAAAACCGCCAATTCTGGTTAATACCTCTTGTACTTGCTCTTTTTTGACTAGGCGCTGAAATTGGTCCTCGATGTGTTGCCATTGACAGCCACCACATTTATCGGCGACGATGCAGCGGGGACGGATACGATGGGGAGAAGCTTGGAGAATAGTTTGTAGTTTGCCGATCGCATGACTTTTTTTGATATAGGTGATGCGAGTTTGAATGCGATCGCCAATGACCGTATCCGGCACAAAAATCACCTGTCCTCGGTATTTTCCCACACCTTCGCCCGTATGGTTGAGGTCGGTAATCTCGATCTCGATTAAATCACCTTGTTGCATAGTTAGGGAAACCAGTTTTCATCCAGGGTTAAGACTGTCGAGCTTTCTGATTCTAACAAAAGGTTTTGACAAAATTACCTTGACTGTGAGTTGTCCTCAGAATCAAGGGATTATTGTTTGAGTATAAATACTCATTGACAAACACATTTGATCTTTGTCACACTACCAGTCGAGATTAGTATATCGATATACCTATTTTTTGTATATTCTTATACTCAAAAACTTGGAACCAACAGTTTTTAGATAAATTACTTTCTCTTGCTAGTGTCATCAATCAAATGTCAACCATAATCAACAATAAAGAAATTCGAGTATTTGGCATTAAAAGAAGTGGTAATCATGCGATTATCAATTGGATTTTTTCCCAGATACCTGGTCAGGTAGTTTTTGCCAATCACTGCTATTTAGCAGGAAAGGAAATTCGTATTTACAAAGGTACAGGAAGAATTGACTGCAAGGGGATTAACTACTGGGATTTTAAGAAAAAATACTTCTTTTTTGAGAGAAATCCTTTCTTTAATAAAGAAATTGTCACTTATTCAAAAAATGATCAACGCTTTAATGGTCAAAAGCTCAAACAACATCCCAAAGAGGCGATAATTGTCAGCTTTGAGGAAAAAGATATTGAAAATTTCAGCGATTTGATGGATCGCTATCATGAGCAGTGGGTAGGCAAAAGTCAAGAGGTTTTTTCTATAGTTATTCTGCGGGATCCTTTCAATGTATTAGCCAGCATTTATCAAAAATGGGGCAAAGAAAACTTAAAAAATATTGCTGTTCTCTGGGAAAAATACGCTCAGGTTTATCTAAGTTACCAAAAAAGTGCTGATCGCTATCGTTTGGGAATCAACTATAATCAATGGTTAACAGATGTCAATTATCGGCAAGCAATTACAGAAAGACTGCAAATTCCTTTTGATGACTCGAAAAAAGAGTTAGTTGCCAATTTTGCTGGTGGTAGTTCCTTTGATGGCTTATCCTATCAACAAGAAGGGCAGAAAATGGATGTTCTTAATCGTTGGCAAACCTTTCGAGAAGATCCCGAATATTATAGTCTTTTTAATAATCCTCAACTGCTGAAATTATCCGAGGAGATTTTTGGTATCATTCCGGGTACTGAGGATTTTATTGCTTCTTTCCAGAAGAACCATTGGAGAAATCTCCCAAATAAATTCCTTTAAAATCCTAGATCGGCTTTGGCAATTTTGGCCGCCGCTAATACTTCCTCATCGGGTAATTCTCGCCAGTCGGTCGCACCTATTTCAGCATAGAATTTTTGATCGTAGGCGCGAGTACGAATTACTACCGGCATAGGGACCGCATGACCTAAAACTAAAGCTTGTTGTTTTGAGTCTAATTTCGCTAAAACTGATCGCAAACTTCCCCCTCCAGAAACCCCTGTAAATATGGCTTCGATGTCCTTTTCATCGTTTAATAAACAGGTGATTCTTGTCCCTACCTGAGACATGACTTCGTTATCAATTCCTGAAGGTCTTTGATCAACAATTAAGAGAGTAACAAAGTATTTTCGCATCTCCCTAGCGATGGTTCCAAAAATAGTTTGATGCACCACGGCAGAATCTAAAAATCGATGAGCTTCTTCAATAGTAATCACTAACTGTTGCGGCCGATCAACGGGGTTTTTAGTTTGTAAAAAATATTCAGCTTTTTTCACATAATTAGCATGAATCCGACGGGTGATCATATTGGTGGCTAACATATAGGAAAGCATATTACTTTGGGAGCCAAATTCAATGACAACGTGCTTACCTGCATCTAAAGCTTGTAAAACCTGATCGATATAATTGTGGGGACAAACACTTCTTAAATATTTCAAACTATCTAGACGCATTAATTTTCTCTGGAGGGACATGATTGATCCCGCATGGCCTTGTTTTTCCGTACAGAAGATTTTAATATCCTCGTTACTCATATTTAATAACTGAGTAATCCAAGATTCTCCATACTCGTTATAGAGAATATTGGCATTATCTAAACTAGCTTCCGAGATACCTAATTCCCGACCGATTAAACGAATATCCTCGATTTCAATTTGATTATAACTTAAGAATAATTCCTGCGCTCCTCGTACTCCCCGGCGTTTGGTAGAATCGGGATCGAGGGTATAAATTTCCACCTGTCCGGGGAATAATTGACATAATCCTTTCACCGTAGAAACATCCTTCCCTTCTTTCATCGCTTCCCAACCGTATTCCGAGTGCATATCAAACATGAGGTTAACCCCTGCTTGTTTGCGAATAATGCCCGAAATTAGTAATCTGGTTAAAAAGGATTTTCCCGTCCCGGATTTGCCAAAAACACCGTTACTACGTTCCACAAAGCGATCAAGATTAATACATATTGGCACGTCCATGTCAAGGGGTTGACCAATAGCAAAATTCTTTCTGGTGGGGTCATCTTCCCAACCGAAAACCATGCGAAAATCCTGCTCACAAGCTTCATAAACTTGGCTAAAATGGGCGGGAATAGTTTTAACTGGCAGTAATTCTAAATCGGCGCTAGTTTGGGGTTGAAAAGAACCTAAGGAAGTGTCAGAAACTGCTGGAGAATTACCTCCAGTCGGAGTCAGAGAGACCCCGGCTTGAAAAGCCGGGGCTTCCTCTGACTTCGTAAACATGAGCATAGGCGATAGTTCAATAGTACCATAAGTACCGCTACCCGCCAAAACATCGCGCATAAAACTATCATCGGGATGGGGAGGATTCGCGATAATCCGGGGACTGGAGTTACCCAGGGAGACATCGGTGAGGAGACAGAAAAAACGCGATCGAGTGCCTTGCACCACTAAAAATTTACCGACGCGCATATCTTCTACCGAAATATCCGGATAAAGACGGATTTCTAAACCTTCACTCAGGGAACCTTGAATAACCGATCCGAGGGGCTGTTCACTCATGCTAACCTTGATTTGTGGCGATCTATCCCCCTATTCTGTCACTTTTCCGTTAATAAGTGCAAACTCGATCGGGTTTGGAGATGGGGAAATGGGGATGTGGGGAAATGGGGAGAATAAATACAAGCTGAATGCTGAATATTGATGACCGATGGTAGCTAGAGGAAAAAAGTAATTCGGTTGATTTTTTTTCGGTCTATCCCACCTAAAAATGAGGGGTTCGCAGGCAGGCACGGATACCCATTATGAATATAAGTATATGTCAAGTGATGGGGTTTTGTCAAGGGGTTTAAGAAAAAAATCCGGTCTATGAACGGGAAGCAAGGAAATAGCCAAGGGAGAAGAGAATGCCACTAAAAAAGTGAAGATTAACCGCTATAAACTTGCAGTTACTGACTAGCTGAGGTTGGTCGTGATTTTGGTTAACGTGGTTGACTAATTGCCAAGCGAAAGGGAGACTAAGGAAGATTAAAAGAGTGAGAGGGGGATAAACCTGGAGCAGGACAAAAACTACCGTTAAAACGTAAACGAGAACCGTCACTACGGTTAAAACTCTAGAACCTTTTAAAGTACCCAAACGGGCAATAGGTGATTTTTTACCCGCTTTGAGATCATCGGCGACTTGATGGAAATGGGAACAAAAAAGGATGATAGAAGTGGTAATCCCGATAATAATTGAAGCCGCTAGACTAGAGAGAGAAAAAGCACCGACTTGGGAATAGTAGGCAGCGGCAATCGCCAAGGGACCAAAAGTAAAGAAACAGATAATTTCACCTAATCCTTGATAACCGAGACGGAAGGGAGGCCCTTGATAGGTATAGCCCAAAAAACAGCAGAGGGCGATTAATTCTAGGAGCATCCAATCGCCTCGCCAATAACTAATAGCAAAAATGCCAGCGATGCCTAATAAGAGAAAAAGATTACTTAGCCAGAAAATTAAAGATTTATTGCCGGTTAAATTAACGATCGAATGGGCTTTATTAACATCGATCCCGGTATCGGCATCAAAAACATCATTACTGAGATTTAACCAAGCGAGAATTAAAATAGCTGAGAGGATAAAAGTGGCAAAAACCGGGGGAGAAAATAGACCTGTTTCCTGATAAGCGATCGCTGTTCCCAAAATAATCGGTATAATCGCCACACTATACATTGGTGGTTTAAGGGCTGCTAACCAGAGTTTTTTGGGTGAGGGAGTGGTGATAGTATCGGTGGTCATAGTTAAATAGGGTTTGCTGAAAAAGTTTTTCCTAGGCCTAGGGTGTAGGGTGTGGGGTTTTACCGATTTTTAGGGGGTCAATTAGCCAATTTTCAGGGAAAAAGTCCCTAAATTTCCCCTGACTACTGACGACCGACTCCTAACCCTAACAACAATTTTTGATTTTTACCAGAGGTCTGATCATACCTCTGTTTTAAGGATATTTTACTCAAAAATAGAGATAAATAGACTAAAACCGGGTAAGACATCCTCTCCGCTTAAATTAGCGGGTAGTTCCATAATTTCTACGGGTTGCTGAGGACGATAAATTTCCACTTGTTGTTGTTGAGGATTAACTAGCCAACCTAATCGCAAACCACTGTGGAGATATTCCCGCATTTTAGCTTGAATTTCTGGGAGGGAATCGCTACGGGAGCGCAGTTCAATGACGAAATCGGGACAAATAGGCGGAAATTTCTCCTGTTCTTCTCGACTCAGAGCTTGCCAACGAGTTAAACTCACCCAAGCGGCATCGGGAGCGCGATCTCCGCCCTTCGGTAAACGAAAAATCGTCGCCGAACTAAAGACTTTACCCAATCGGGTTTGACGATTCCAGATACCTAAGTCAATGATAAAATCGGCCTCTCGGTTGCCGCTAATTCCCCCAACAGGTGGCATGACAATTAATTCTCCTTGAACGTTTCTTTCCAATTGCCAATCTGGGTTAACTTGACAGAGACAGTAAAACTGCTCATCGCTGAGATTGACTGTATCTAAGTTTAAAATCACTGCTGCCATGGCTATATTTCGCCCTAGAAAACACTCTAGTCTTAATTATAGTCAATTAGATTCCCCGCCACAGTGCGATCGCACTGTCCCGATCTCCAGTGACTAACCAACGACCATCTCGACTGGCAACCATTCTTAAGATGTCGGTTTGGAACTCAATATGTAAGATTAATTCTTCTGACTCCAAAAAGATTAAACTATCGGCTCTTATCGGCTCTAATGACAACTCTGAGGGTTTAATTTCGGTTAAATCCAAAGGTTTACCTAATAACCAAGTGGCTAAATCTCTCGAATATTCCAGGGCGATAAATTTACAAGTAGAATCATACATCAGTCTTGACTATATTTTACTCAAAAATAGAGATAAATAGACTAAAGCCCGGTAAGACATCCTCTCCGCTTAAATTAGCGGGTAGTTCCATAATTTCTACGGGTTGCTGAGGACGATAAATTTCCACCTGTTGTTGTTGAGGATTAACTAGCCAACCTAATCGCAAACCACTGTGGAGATATTCCCGCATTTTAGCTTGAATTTCTGGGAGGGAATCGCTACGGGAGCGCAGTTCAATGACGAAATCGGGACAAATAGGCGGAAATTTCTCCTGTTCTTCTCGACTCAGAGCTTGCCAACGAGTTAAACTCACCCAAGCGGCATCGGGAGCGCGATATCCGCCTTTCGGCAAACGAAAAATCGTCGCCGAACTAAAGACTTTACCCAATCCGGTTTGACGATTCCACAACCAAAGTAAACCAATAAAATCGGCCTCTCGGTTGCCGCTAATTCCCCCAACAGGTGGCATGACAATTAATTCTCCTTGGGCGTTTCTTTCTAGTTGCCAATCTGGGTTAACTTGACAGAGACAGTAAAACTGCTCATCGCTGAGATTGACTGTATCTAAGTTTAAAATCACTGCTGCCATGGCTATATTTCGCCCTAGAAAACACTCTAGTCTTAATTATAGTCAATTAGATTCCTCGCCACAGTGCGATCGCACCGTCTTGATCTCCAGTGACTAACCAACGACCATCATGACTGGCAACCATTCTTAGGATGACGTTTCCCTTCAGGGTATTCAAGCGCCGACGGGTATTAACATCCCAAAATTTGACAGTTCCATCCCCGGAGGTGCTGGCTAAAACTTTACCCCCATCGAGCAGGGCCATATCGGTTACAGCGTCGTTATGGGCGAGAATAGTAGTGGTGCCGATGCCGCTTTTCACTTGCCAACCGCGGATCGAACCGTCTTGACTAGCAGTACCGGCGGTATTACCATCCTTGGAAAAAAGCACCCGATAAACGGGGAATAAATTACCCGCATAGGCACGAATAAAGCGACCGGTACTCACTTTCCACAGTTTAACGAAGCCATCGTAATCGGCGCTAACAATTCCTTTACCATCGGGACTAAATGCGATCGCCTGAATCGGATGATTATGACCGCGCAGGGTTTTTAACAGTGTACCCGTCTGAAAATCCCAGAGTTTGACTGTACGATCCCAGCTACCCGTGGCCAAAATTTTGCCATCGGGAGAAATAGCGGCATCAGTAACGAGAAAAGCATGGCCAGGATAGGTCATTTCTAATTTTCCGGTGCGCGTATTCCAGCGTTGCACTTTTCCCCCCGCATCGGCAGTTACGAAAGTCTCACCATCGGGACTAAATTGGATAGCGTTAACGGTATCACCTAGTTGCCAAGTCCTGAGAGGTTTTTGGGTTTTTAGGTCCCATTCCCTAACCGTGCCGTCAAAACTACCACTTAGCAGCAAGGAGTTATCGGGACTAATGGCCAAAGCATAGATGGGATCCTGATCGGCTTTTAAAATAGTAACCCGTTCGACCATCTGCCAAGGAACGATTTCTGCTAGGGGAGACGCTTGCGGAGTGATGGTTTTCCCTTTTTCCCGATTGACTGCACAACCACCGGATAGCAACAGCAGCAATAATAACGATAACGTCGGTTGATAAAGGGTTATTTTCATAGAATTTTGCCGTTGTCAAAATCAACTTAAACTACTTTAAACTTGAATGGGTAAAATTTGAATAGAATAACGACAACGAGGAACAAGATAAATGACAAATTCTTGATTGGTTGTGTTGGCTTCTTCTAGAACATTCTGTAAATTTTCACCGTGAGCAATCACTCCTTTTTCATTATAAGCAATGTATTGATTTTTATATAAATCAATCACGGTGTCACGATTTTTGTTTAACCAACGTAACATTTCTTGGGCTTGTTCTTTAGAGATTGAGTTGGTCATAATCTTTCTAGGGAGAGACGTTTTTGATCAGAAGAAAAGCAGTGCTAATCAGTTTATTTTTGTCAATTATAGCTTCTATTTGCTCCGATTGATACCGACCTGATTCGACTTCTAAAGAAGCGGCATCCAAAGCATTAAGATAAGCATCGTTTAAAGTGTCTGTTAATTCCTGATCACTTAAATAATATCCTGCTGCTTTTCGGCGTTTATTGTGGCGTTGAATTTCTCGGACACTATTGCGAATGGAGACATCCCAAGAACGAGTGTTTCGGTTTTCTGCCTGTTGTTTAATTAAATGAAGTAATAAGATAACAGCATAACTACGAATGGTGCTAATAATCCCATTTTTGCTCATATCTTCAAGGTCTTCTACAATCGCCAGTGAACCTTTAATATCACCTTTTAAGAGCAAAGCTTTTAATTCTAAAAGTTCTTCCATAATCCAATTTCTTCCCCAAATACCCCTTAATTATATCTTGCCACAAGTTTCTCTATCCCAAAGCTCATTTAAGGCCATCTTGAGCAAAAAATTAATCATTTTTTCATTTATTTTAAGCTTTTCTGTGCTAGGCTATGGTTGTTTATCTAAAAATGGAGTTTTTAATTATGACTCAAAAATTAGCAAAATTAAGCGATTTTCGGCGATTGTATGGGCGAATTGCATTCTATCTCTAATGTATAAATGCGATCTCCTTCTTTTAACTTTAAGCTAAAATAGATTGAGTTCGTTGTGATCGATCGATGGGAAAAAAAGAAAGACTGCTAGAAAAGGCCAAAAACTCACCTCAAGGATTACGTTTTAGCGAATTTGAGAGTTTGCTTAATCTTTGTGGTTGGACTTTTGACCATCAAACAGGAAGTCATCACATTTGGTATTCATCCAAGAGAGTCCGTCTATCTATTCAACCGACAAAAAACGGTGAAGCGAAAGCTTATCAAGTTAAACAATTTTTAAAAATACAGGAGGAAGAAAATGAATCCAACCACCGAGGATTTTAACGGTTTTAGCATTAATATCTTCCAAGATGAGGAGAGAGATTGGATAGCATACTTAGTAGAAATGCCTAGCGTTTCCGCTTTTGCTGATAGCCCCCAAACAGCACTCAATGAATTAATTGTAGCTTGGGAAGGCGTTAAAGAAAGTTATCGTCAACATGGTGAAGAAATTCCTCATTTAGCTATGACAAAAAATTAGGCACACTAGCAGGGTCTTGAAACAATTTAGTACAAATGCTCGGACTTTTTTTTCCCAACCCCTAACCCCAAATTCTGCTACTCAGATTCAGGTTTTTTAGCGTCTTTTTCTGGGGTATTAGCGGGGGGATTTGGGGCTATTGTCGCAATTTGGGCGGCCATTCTTGTCATTGCTTGACCTTGGGCGAATTCCTGCTGTAGTTGTTCGCTAGAAGAAACCAAACGACTTAAACCCTGGATTAAACGGATAATTTCCTGTCGCAGTTGCGGATTACCGGTAATTTCATCCACATCGGAGGTGATTTTCTGAAGATTGGCAAAAGCAGCACGAGAGGAGTCGAGGAGTTGCTGTAGGGTGACAACAGTGGCAGGATCGGAGAGATAAGCGGTAAAATTTCCCAAATTTTCACTTAATTTAACAGCATTTGCCGAAATAGTGTTTAAATTCTCGATGATTTGGCTTTTCTGCACTTGCGTCAGGATCGGATCCAAAGCAGCGAGAGTAGTTTGTAGGCGATCGCTAGTAGTTTTGATACTATCGAGAGTAGCAATTAAACGATTTTGATTAGCTGCCAAAAAAACCCGCAGTTCTTCGGTGGTTTGTCCCACCAAAAGCAGCGTTTTTCGGGCCTCTACTAGGGTAGCGTCTAAATTTCTCAGGCCGCCACTTCCCTGTAAACTTCTCAGTAAAGTAGTCGCTTCCTGACTCAATCCCCCGACACCGGAAAGATCACTAGAAAGGCGATCGAGGGAACCGGATACTTGGGGTAAGGATTCTAGAGATCTCATCCCCGAATTAACTTTACCTAGAGTACCGCTGCGACGTACCTCGCTTAAAGCAGTGGTTGCCTCACCACTAAAGCGATCGAGTCCCCCCAAGGCATTGGCAGCGCGTTGGGTAAAAGAACGAAATCCGGCCACCATATCGGGATCGCTAACTAGATTAGAAATTCTCAGTAAAGATCTGATCAGGGTATTGACATTTAGCGCCGATTGCCCTTGTAAACGGGAACCGTTACAGATAATCACCTCCCCATTACAGTTAGGACTCAAAGGGGGTTCTTTAACACCACCGACGGGTAAAGCTTGCAGGGGAGTAATATCGATCGTGGTTTCACCGACTAAACCGGATTGAATGGCTTCGATGAGGGAATTACTGGGAATTAGGCGATCTGCCGGCGAAATCTCCACTTCTACGGCGACTCCCTCCGGTTCTGGGGTAATTGCCGTCACTTGCCCGATTCTCACTCCCCGATAACCGACGCGGGTTCCCACCATCATGCCACCCACATTAGGAAAAAGAAAGGTGGCTCGATAACTGCGTCCCCCAAAGCTAAAATTACTTAACCAAGCGAGAAACCAGATTAATATTCCCCCCGATGTCAGTAACATTAAACCGATACCACTTTGCCGCAGAGTTGGGGAAATCCCCCGTTGTGAACCGCCAGCTTCCATAAATAATTACTCCTCATCTCTAAACAGTATCTTACAGGAGAAATCGGGGGATTTCAGTGATCAGTGATCACTGATCACTGAATTGGTCCGTCGATACTGCCGGTAAAAAATTGCTTGAGTACGGGGATTTCCGAGTGATAAGCCTCTTGAGTCGGTCCAACCCATTGAAATTGACCTTTATAGAGAAAAACGATGCGATCGGTGGTATTTTCGATGGTGCTGTGGACGTGGGTGACAATCAGATGGGCCCCACAGGCTTTTTTTAGCTTGAGAAGTTCCATAATTACCGTCTGGATGCGGGTAGAAGCGACGGGATCCAGTCCAGCAGTGGGTTCATCGTAAAGGAGAATATTCGATCGATCGGCGGCGATCGAGGGATCGCTGATAATTGCCCGGGCTAAACTGACGCGTTTTCGCATCCCTCCGGATATTTCAGAGGGATAGAGGTCGTAGGAACCGGACATTCCCACTAAATCCAGTTTTTCTTCCACTAAATCGCGGATTTCGGCTCGTTTTAGCTTTGAGTGGCGATAGAGAGCAAAACCGACATTTTCCCCGACGGTGAGGGAGTCAAAAAGGGCCGATTGTTGGAAAACTAGACCAACACCGAGGGGATCTTCCCCCTGTTCTACGGTTCTCTGGCGTTTTGTGCCGTATATGTACACTTCTCCTCGATCGGGGGCCAGTAATCCGGCGACTAAGCGCAAAATCGTCGATTTTCCCGTACCCGATGGACCGATCACGCCGATCGCTTCCCCTTCGTACACTTTCAGATCGACGTTATTTAAGATTACTTTCTTGCCGAAAGCTTTAGTTACTCCCCTTAATTCGACGATCGGTTCGCGCATCACCATCTAGAATATCTTTACAAAAATGTCCTTTTATTGTAGGGCAACGACCCGATCTTTCTTTTTTTTCTTTTCTGGTTTTATGGTTCGCGATTCTATCTGCATTTCGGGAATCTCTCGCAATTCTTCGGCATCTAAACGATATTGTTCGCAGACAAGACTCAGACGAATACCAGAACAGCTAACGGGATTAACTGAATGGGTGAGATCTCCTTGAAAGAGGATCAGGGTGTTAGCACAAGGACGAATCTGGGCCACGGAACGATGACGGTTTGCTAGTACCAGTTCCCCCCCTTGAATATCCCTAGGAACCTGCACATAAAGGACGCTAACTAGGAGCGGGGGAGCGATCGTTTTACAATAGGAGCGCAGGGAGCGATCGATATGGGGATCTACCCGTGAACCGGTTTGTAGGAGTAAGGGGTTAAGATAAAAAGCGTTGCATTCAGCTTGTAAACTGCGATCGAGATAGGGTTTAAAATAGGGAAAAATTCGTTCGACTTCGCTGATTTGTGTGCGTCGAAAAGCGATAGAAAAGCCTTTGGTTTTAACGAAATCTCGATTTAAATTGTTAACTGTGAAGTGGGGACAAGCGAGAATCTGTCCTTGTAGTTCGCTCAGATAACTGGGAGTAAAAGCGTCGGGATATTGGGAATAGTAAGGCACGGATAGAATCGCAACGGGATGGCAATCTTTAGGATAGCTTGTTTTTAGGGGAGATGGGGATAATTTCGATAGCAGCTATTCAATTAGCTTTTTTTCTCAAAGTCCGATAATCTGCTCAAGGAAATTTTTAATAAGCTTGATGCTCTCTAATTCTAGGGTTTGCTTATCTAGCCAGCGATTATCTTGTAGGGAAACTTGTAGGGCTTTACCCGGTCTTAATATACTACTAATACTGGATATAATTGCTTTCTTTTCACCTGCTGGTTTTTTAAAATCTTCTAGATCATTTTTAGTTAACTGATTCCTGTCAATACTTTCTATGTAGGTTTGAGAAAGATTGAGTAAATCAGGATAATTTATCTTAGCACATTCGAGGAGAATATCTTCTAAAGTTCCTTGCTCACGATTGTTAGGAGCGATGAAAATACCACAGCGAGGCGAATGATTGTTAACTTGACCAATTTGAGAAGGTGGTAGCAAATTTGGTAAGTCAATATCCGATAACTTAGTAATTAGTTTATTGAACCTTTCTTGAGGTGTTTCCCTGTAATCAGCATCGGCAAAAATCCCCACACTAAAAAGCTGTGAAGGTTGAATAAACTTGAGACTTTCTTCGATGGTTTGCGCTATGCGTGTATCGCCAATAGCACTATGTAAAGCGATTGATAATTGCTCATTTTGAACAAAAGATGGTACTGGTACTCTTTTGGTTAAATCATCATCTAGTGGATAAGTTTTCGGGATAAGTGTTTCCCAAAATTTATCCAATGAAGATAAATGAATAACTCGCTTTAAGCCATAAAATTTAAGTAAACCAATTAAGAATTCGACATCCTGCGGACCTTCGACAACAATATAGCAGTATCTCACCATCTTTACCTCACATCTAACCCGCGTTCCCAACGCAATCTATGCAATAAATCGCCCGAAAATCTTTGAGGTTTTTCCCTTGGAGAATTTAACCGAAAAGCTACCACGTTTTCTATGGACTTTTCTGACTGTAGCATGGCATCAACTGCTTCTAAACTATGGGTAGTTACAAAAAGTTGAATTCTTCTTTGATTACAGGTGTTAATTAACCAAGAAAATACACGACTTAATGCAGAAATATGAATAGATGTCTCGATTTCATCAATCAGAAGTACCCCATCGGTAATTGTCAACAAACTAAGCACCATAACTAAGGTTCTTTTAAATCCGTCACCAAACACATAGAGAGGAGCAAAACCAAGCTGTTTATGTTCTATATAAAGAGTTGGTCTATTGTTGGGTGAAAGTATTTGTAGGTCGGTGATTTCCTCGTCAAATAACCGAATTAAATTTAGGATATCATCTTTGTTATTTTCTTCCTTTAGGATGATTTTGGATAGTCTATCTAGAATTGGTTCTGAGGACAAATAAGCAGGAAATATGGTGGCATTTTCCACCAGTATTTTTTGTCGTTTCCTTTGAATAAAACGCTCTTTTTCCCAAAACTGAAATACTTGTTCATTATCTACACTAAGGAAACTGCCTTGCTCTAAAATATGGGCGGTAACACTTAATTCTAACCCATTGATAACCAGATCGGTTTCCGAATTGGTGGAATCATCAATGAACTTTTCTGGGTTGCCTTTTTCGTTGCTCGCACCGTAAATATCGGTGAGATTAGCTGCTAGATTTTTAATCGGTGAATTTCCAGTACACTTGATCGAAATTTGTCCTTGATAGTATGGGTTACTAGCAAGATTATTCTGACGAAAGAAAACCCATTTAATTGCTTCCAAATCCGGTCGCATTAAAGATGTTCTGCCTAGATATAATCGACGTTGGGCCACTTCTAGCCACTGAAAGGGATCGAGGGGATTACAAACAATTGAAACAGCTTCGAGAATGCTAGTTTTGCCAGAATTATTATTACCGACAAAAATGTTCACCTGTCCTAGAGAAGACAGTTCTATTTGTTCAAAACCACGATAACCACTGATTCGTAAACTTTCAAAAAGCCGAGTCATTTTTACTGGCTCCTACAATATTGCCGATAACAACTGAAATAGCTAGGATCAAAGATAAAATTTGCAATTTTTACGATAAAACCTTTGTATTATAACTCATTTGTGGCTCTTTTTTTTAGTAGCAATCATTTTCCGGCCAACCTGGTCGTGGTGACTACCCACGGTTTACAATAGTTAAGAACCAACGGCAAGCAAGAATTAACGATGGGGATTTCGATCAACTGGGGGGAGGATTAAGCCTACCAAAAGTGAAATTACGGGAATTTTCCCCTAAAAAAGATTTATCTCTGGAAATATCAGAAAATAAAGCTTGTCCTGCTTATATTGGTACGGTGATCGAGGGGGTAAAAATTCGCCCATCTCCGCTATGGTTGCAACAGCGTTTACAGGCTGCCAGATTGCGATCGCTCAATAATCTGGTCGATATTACTAATTATGTCCTCAGCTTGACTAACTATCCTTAATTCTCCGAGGGATTTATTGTCGAGCCGATTTTCTACCGTAGCGGTTGTTATTGTTAACTTTTTGATTGACTAATCAAATACCTCAAATTCCTGGCCGATCTTGCCAAAATATTCCCCCAAACGTTGTTGAATGATATTAATATACTGATCTTCAATTTCAATACCAATAGTCTGATAACCTAATTCTAGAGCGGCAATTAAAGTTGTACCCGTTCCAGCAAAAGGATCTAGAACTATATGACTGTTATCCTGTGGTAGAAATAACTCGAGCAGTTTTCTAATCAATGATAAAGGTTTAATCGTACAATGCTCATCAAAATTTTCATCCCGTCCTTTAGAAAAGCCCTCTAAAATATTGGATTGAAAAGAGCCGTCACTTAGTATAGCTTTGAAGGGACCTAATCCAGTCATTTGTATAGTTTCAATATAATTGTTTTTTAGAGGCTTCTGCACAATAACTATAGCTTCCCATTCATTTCTCAGGCAAGTATGCCAACCTTGCCATTGTTTGGCATTAGTATCACCAATTTTGTCAAGTTTTTTCTCAATATTTAATCCTTTGGGAATGCCTGAATGTCGTCTATAAACCAGCACATCTCTAGCATAAAAACCGGCATTTTCAAGAGCAATCTGAATATGAGCTAGTGTTCTTGTGCTACTAAAAACAGCGACAACAGCCCCCCTTTTACAAACACGCATTAGTTCCTTTGACCAATCTGTTGCCCATTCAATATAATTGACCACATTTTCGCGATTGCGTTGATACCAACGCTCATTGCGAACCCCACCAGCTAACCCACTTCCATAGGGAATATTTTTTACCAGTGTGGAACTGTTTTGAATGCGTTCTCTGCGTCTTTGGATTTCATCATGATCCCAATTTCTGCCAATGAACTCATAATTATAGGGTGGATCTGTGATCACACAAGATATACTAGATTCTTCTAGTAAAGTGAGAAGTTGGCTACAATCACCGTGCAGAAGTTGCCATCTTTTTGAGATATTCATCGGGCAATATAAAACTCCTGTGTTTCAGAAAATTTATCAAAAGCTTTCAGCAAATCGAACCCACTGCGATCAAGTATATAATCAAAACTTTGTTGGCTCTGCAAAACGATCCAGCCACCCAGATGACAAGCTTTAATCGCTGCTGGTAAGTTATCCTCTCGCACAATCAGTAAAATAGGTCTAAGTCCTCTTTCCTGTAATAGTTTTCCATACTGTTTAAACTTTTTAAGTGTGCCAGAATCTCCCGAACCAATTCTATATTTAGTATCAATGGCATCTCTACCTAAAATGCAGTCACAAGGTTGATCATCTGCAATCTTTAAAGCCGGTTGATAATCTAAACAATTAGCCTTAAAAACTTCTGTCACCAGACGTTGCCAACACATTCCTAGTTCCCTGCCCCAATACTGACGATTTTCCCTTTTTAAACTAGGAGTAATTCCAAATACCCTCATAAGCGGATCATAATCATCATTTTCTTCTCCATAGATTTTGTCACTAAAAGAACTTTGGTATTGTCTCAAAATTCCCTTGAGGAGGTTTTCTATTTGATCGGGTGGCATCAATAATCCTTTTTGATATAGATAGCTAACTACTGATTATCTCCCCAAATTATCGGTAATCTGTTCCAAGATAATATCACCCTTGGCCAAGGAAAATGAGCGGTTATTTACACAGTCCTTCCATCTTGCCCCTAATATTCTAACAGCCGATCGGCCCTAATCTCTAAATCATTGACTACCCACGGTTTACAATAGTTAAGAACCAACGGCAAGCAAGAATTAACGATGCGGATTTCGATCAACTGGTTACGAGAATTAGTCAAAGTCGCCCAATCTCCCCAAGAATTAGCCGAATTATTGACAATTGCGGGAATAGAAGTGGAAGAGATCGAGGATCGCCGAGAATGGGCAAAGGGTGTGGTTATTGGTAAAATTATCGATCGCCAACCCCATCCCAATGCAGATAAACTAAGTGTCTGTCAGGTGGATATCGGTCAGGAAAACCCTAGTACAATTGTCTGTGGTGCGCCCAATGCTAGGGCTGATATTCTAGTTCCCGTGGCTACTTTGGGAACTCATTTAGCCAAAATCAATTTAACGATTAAACCGGCTAAATTGCGCGGGGTAAAATCGGAAGGGATGATCTGTTCCCTCGCGGAATTAGGATTAACTAAAGATTCTGAAGGAATCCACATTTTTAGCCAGGAAAATCTCCCTTTAGGTACAGATGTTCGTCCCCTTTTAGGACTCGATGAGGTGATTTTAGATATTTCTCCCACCGCTAACCGTGCCGATGCTTTGAGTATGATCGGAGTCGCGCGAGAAGTAGCGGCTTTGACAGGAGGAGAATTAAGCCTACCAAAAGTCAAATTACAGGAATTTTCCCCTAAAAAAGATTTAACGCTGGAAATATCAGAAAATAAAGCTTGTCCTGCTTATATTGGTACGGTGATCGAGGGGGTAAAAATTGGCCCATCTCCGCTATGGTTGCAACAGCGTTTACAGGCTGCCGGATTGCGATCGATCAATAATGTGGTCGATATTACTAATTATGTACTTTTGGAGTGGGGACAACCCTTACACGCTTTCGATCGCGATCGTTTACAAAGTTTTGCCGGAGGTAAATCCGTTACTATTGGGGTCCGTTTTGCCGAGGAAGGGGAAAAAATTATTAGCCTTGATGGTCAGGAAAGAAGCTTAAAAGAGCTTAATTTATTAATTACTGCCAATAATAAGCCGGTAGCTTTAGCGGGAGTGATGGGAGGTCAAGATACGGAAGTTAACGAGGAAACCGTTAATCTTGTGCTAGAGTCGGCTTTATTCGATCCGATCGCTATCCGTCGTTCCTCGAAAGCGCAGGGTTTACGCAGCGAATCTTCCGGACGCTATGAACGCGGTGTTAATCCCGCCGCTTTGGAATATGCTTGTCAAAGGGCGATCGATTTGATTCTAGAGTTAGCTGGGGGAACTGTCAGCAGTCAGGTTAAAGCTGATTATCGCGCCGATCAGTCCAGTCGTTCGATCGAATTGCGTTTAGAACGTTTGCAGCAGCTACTGGGTCAAGTTACCCTAGATAATGGTGCGATCGGTGAAATTCTCGCCGAAGATGTGGAACGGATTTTAGGCAATTTAGGCTGTGAATTGCAGTTAACCTCGAAAAATCCTGTTCTGTGGACTGTAACAGTGCCAGACTACCGTTATCGGGATTTAGAACGAGAAATTGACTTAATTGAAGAAGTGGCGCGACTGTACGGATATGATCGCTTTGTCGATACTTTGCCGGCAAAAACCGCAGCCGGAGGATTATCCTTTGAGGAAACTATACAGCGTCGGCTGCGGGAAGCTTTTCGAGCAGTCGGTTTGACGGAATTAGTCCAGTATTCCCTCGTTAAACCGGAATTAGCGGAAGTTGTCCTCGCTAATCCCCTTTTTGTCGAGTATTCTGCTTTGCGGACTAATCTCCTCGACGGTTTAATCGAAGCGTTTGAGTATAATCAGTCTCAGGGTAACGGGGCCTTAAATGGCTTCGAGATCGGGCGAGTTTTCCGCTTAGAATCGGATAATATCAAGGAATACGATGCAATTGCCGGTATTTTTGGCGGTGATTTCTTCCCTGCTGGACGTTGGCTGCGATCGGGTAAAGAGGTGGCCATGACTTGGTACGAAGCAAAAGGGATTTTAGAAGCAGTATTCGATCGCCTTTCGCTGACAGTAAGCTACGAAAAATATGCCGAAGATGCGCGTTTTCATCCCGGACGAACAGCATCTTTAGGGATTGGTAAACAACCCTTAGGAATTTTTGGTCAACTACACCCGCAATTGCGTCAGCAAAAGGGATTAATTGAGGCAGTTTATGCCTTTGAAATCCAGTTCCCGATCCTGTTAGCAACTCTTAGCGATAGTGCCAAAATTACCCCACGTTTACAGGTCTATTCTACCTATCCGGGGGCGGCACGAGATATCGCCTTCTTTGTTTCCACAGATATACCCGTAGATAGATTGACAAAAACTATCAAAAATGCTGGGGGTAATCTCTTAGAAAAAGTCGAATTATTCGATCGCTATCAGGGGCAGAATGTACCAGAAAATCATTGTAGTTTGGCCTTTAGTTTAGTCTATCGTGCCAGCGATCGAACTTTAACCGATGAAGATGTGGAACCCTTAATGACAAAAGTGCGAGAAGCTTTAGTTAAACAGTTCCAAGTTTCTTTAAGAAGTTAAATTCAGCGCTCAGTTAACAGTTATCAGACATCGGCCTTATAATTAGGTAGACGTTAAAAATTATCAGATGCCCCCCTTATTAAGGGGGGACTAAGGGGGGATCGAACCTAAAATCCATTGTTAATTTAATTATAACCAGCCATTTATTATCTCAAGAATAATCTCACACGTCGCTATCAATATCGCTGATTGCATCCAATCGTTACCAATCAGTTTGAGAGTTGCTCAAAGTAGGTTAGCTGTTCATATTTCGTCGCTCCGCCACCTTTGAATTGTTAGATAGTAGTGAGGCGATTGCCATATTTTAGTACATCAGATATGATATAAATACATCATGGCTGATCAAAGCAAACCTTTAGCTTGGCTGCATGGTGAGATCAAGACCCCACCTTTCAGTTTAGAAGCACGGATCGAAGCAGGTGTCTTACTCAGGCAACTACAGGAAGGCGAACCTCTTGGTTTGCCACATTCGCGTCCTATGCCAAGTGTAGGCTATCATTGTCATGAGCTACGCATTAGAGACATCGATAAAAATTGGAGGATTATTTATCGAATTGATGAAGATGCAATCTTGATTATTGAGGTGTTTAATAAGACAACAAGAGCAACACCCAAAAGTGTAATTGAGGTTTGTAAGAAACGCTTGAGTAAATACGATACTGATCAGCAGGAATAAGAGGATGGAAGAGACTAAAAAAGGGCTTTTGGCATCAAAAGGCTGGAAAATCGGAACCGTTTCCGACTTTTTAGAGTTAACGCCCGAAGAGATTATCCTTGTTGAAATCAAACTAGCTCTTAGCAAAAGTTTGAAAAGTCAGCGGCAGAAGATAATGACTCAAAGTGAACTGGCCAATAAAATCGGCTCTAGTCAACCTCGGATTGCCAAAGCTGAAAATGGCGATCCGTCAGTTTCACTGGAATTGCTTATCCCATCGCTGTTGGCAACAGGTGCCACTCCTCAAGACATCGGACAAATCATTGCCAGTGTCAAAGGCGTTGCTGAATCAAGACCTGAATGCTAATTTTGTGCATTCTATCCACTAATGTTAGTTATTGTCGTTGATGCGATAAATCCCTGAATTTCCCCAGCATCAATACGCTCAAATAATCTTGCTGCGTTTTCCACAAATAGCTCTCGTTCTTGTAGAAAATCAAGAATGACATTGGTATCAATCAGAACTCGCATTACGGAATACTTCTCGATCAGATAGGTTAAATAATCGGTTGGGGCGTTAGTTTCCCCTGTAGCTGCCGAAATCTCAGAAACACCTCGCAAGCGCAACAGATTTCCCCGCTTGGATTTGAGGTTTGCTTCCCGTTGTTTAGAATGTATGAACAAGGTGAAATCACCCTAGAGGGATTAGCAAGAAAAGCTCCTCTCATTGCCCGTGCTATTGAAAAGCAACAGGAAATCTCTTAAATCCTAGACAAACAAAAAAACATTAGTATTTCGGCATCTAGTCGGGTATTGGCTGTACCATTATTTAATATCAATTTGCTGTAATTCTGGTAAAAGTTCTTTAAATAAAAGCCTAAATCTTTTTATACATATTATTTTAAACATCAATTTTAAAGCATCCCAATTAATTGCATCATAGCGGATCAATTCTAGGACAATTTTTATGTTTAATTTTTTGATATAAATCAAAAGCCAATGCAGGCAAATATAACCTTCTATAACTGACAATTCTGGTAACTTTTTCCGATGTTTAGGATGTACCATATCATAAATTTTTTGTTTGATTAAAATATTTTTTTTGTATCGCTCTTTTATTGATATATTGCTATTGCAACATCCCGACCATACTCTTTTAAAACATAGACACTTACCGACAAATACAGCATCGCCGTACTTGGCAATTTCTATCCATGAGTTAATATCATCATAATTACCGTCAAAGTCTTTATCCCAGCCTCCCGATCGCAAAAATGCTTTTTTTTGAAAAGCAACTTGAACAGGTGTTCCCAAAGGACAGATATCCAAAAGCATACCGTAGTGTATGTCTTCTTGCCGAATACAAAGAGCTAAATTATTAAATTGAACTTGATGTTTATCATCGATAATGTTGCCTATTATATCAATTTTTTTTGCCTGACAAGAGCAAATAACAGCATCAGGAAAATAAACGAGATATCTGCTGATAGTTTCGATACATTCAGGCGTAATATAATCATCATCATCAATCAGCTTAATCCATTCTCCTTTGGCAATTTTGACTCCAATATTAACACTTTCTGAATGTCCTAAATTTATCGAGTTGCGATGATATATAACTCGCTCACCTAATTGCTTGATATATTCTTCAGTTTGATCAGAAGAAGCATCATCTACAACAATAATTTCGCAATTTATAGTTTGATTGAGTGCCGATTCTAATGACCATTTTAAAAATGGTAAGCGATTATATGTTGTGATAACAATACTGAATTTCATGAGCATTTACAAGAATATTTAGTTTAGGTAAAATATTTTCTTTTTTTATTATTTGTTAAGCCATGAATCGCTGACAAAATCGACCAAGATATAAGATTGACTCTTTCATCAAAAATAGTAACATCAAAGACATGAAATAATATAGAAGCAAAAAAAGCTGTTAAATAAGTAAATATAATCAATTTTTCTTCTGAGTTATCCAGATTTATTTTGGTTAAAAGTATAATCCCTTTTGCCAATATCCAGCCAACTAAAAAATAGAAAAAAACTGTCCAGGGAATCCCCACTTCAGACAGAAGCATCAGTGTTAAGTTGTGTGAATGTCCTATTACTATCTGAGATTGAGGCTGATAGAGATGTTTAAAACTTCCTAAACCCCATCCTTTCCAAGGTGACTTAAGGGCTAAATGCCAGGAGAATTTCCACAGAGTTATTCGGAGAGTTTCTACATCTCGATTAGGATAAAATTGATCGTTTATTCGAGCCCAAATAAACATTGGAACAATTAATCTAAACCAATCTCTTACTGGAGGATTGCCAAAAGCAGCGATAATAATCGCCCCGCTCACGATTGCTACTGTTAGCAAAATCCATCGCCAGCCTAAATAAATAGCAAAAGCAAGACAAGTTACTAATGTAGTCATCCAACCATTACGAGAATGAGTTAAAATTAGAGCAATAAATGTTAGGGAATTGATCACCAAAAGCAGACTAAGATAAAAAAATTTTTTATCAGTATTCGATTTTCTTAACTCTAGAATTATTAAGCCCAGTCCCAACACCCAAATAATAGTTAGAAAACTTGCTAGAAAATTAGCATGATAAAATAAAGATGACATCCTACCAGAAGGATTGCCCATTGCTCTTAAATACCATCCAGGGATCAATATATTTTGTATTTCTCCTTGTAACCCCCACCAAATTTGTCCAAAGCCTAACACGGTTATAGGAACTGAACCAAAGTATATTATCCTTGCTAATTGTTCTAATGTACTCACTGAGTAAAGTAGTTGGCTGAGTCCAGCAAAAATAATGAAGTAAGGGAAAAAATTTATCAATCCAGAGATGGCAGAAACCCGATCAAAGGCAAAAAGGCTGGTCATTATTAATGAGCCACCTAAGATAGCAAATCCCCAATTAATATATTGAGAAATAATGACTCTATATTTTAATCTAAAAATTATTATAATCGCTGTACAAATAACTAACATTCCCCATAAGGGGTTGATAGGCAACAGCAAAAAACTAATTTGAGTTAAATACCAAGGAATGTTTAGCTTCGGATCTGGATGTTTTATTAAAAACATAATGTGTCATCTATTATTTAAATAACTTGCATTGACTCAATATTTCAATATGCTATCCTTAGAGTACATCAACTCATCATAGTGTTACCATGGTGTTAAGCTTTTCGACATTTAAGTTGATCGAGTAATCGATGTCAGCCAAAGGCTTCAAGCATCGACAATCTAAATTTAAATGCGTCTGAGCTTACTGCTGGAATATACACCGTTCGCCGTCCCCAAAACCTCCCCAACTATTTAACCCGCAGTGCGGGTTAAGCTTAAAAACTATCAAACCATCAATTAATGGTTTCCATCATCCTAAGACCGTTTTTTTCTACCGTCAATAGGATATAAAGTATGCTTATTTTTTTTTTTTTTTTTTTCATCAGGTTTATTCATGAATCAGAGAAAATCAAATTAAATTCGGTGCGGTTAAACCTTGATTTCTCCTACCAGCCACCTGATTAACTTGACTCAGAGTCAAGAAAACGGGTTTCTTTAAGAAACCCGTTTTCTCGATCCTATAGTCACATATTTCTTAACATAAAATTTGACAAAAAGAGAAAAGTATTAATTCCAGCAATTCTTTATAATTCTCTAGATGACTGGGAAAACCCGAACCCTAGAGTGATAGAGAAAAGAATTGAGGAATTCAAAAGGCGAACTCGGAGTTAATTGATGAAGTGCGATCGCTTTTCTGATCGGGTGCATTAACAGAGTATAATGCACCTTATTTGTTGTCTATAATTTAAAAGATTGAGATAAGGGCAGTTTGTTGGGTTGATTTTGCGTTAAAATTAAGTTAGATATGTCTTAATTGATGAAACTTAGCAAGACAATGAATACTTCGATTACTTTTCAAGAAATTGCCGCCGAAATACAATTATTTGATAGTATTGAACAAAAAGAACAATTTATTTTTGTGGTGGGTGCTTTAGTTTCTCGCATCATCAGTCTTCATAAAGCCGCAGAAATCATGGAAATGGATACAGAAATGTTCTTGAAAATTTTAGAATTAATGGGAATCGATTTTTCTTATCTTACTACAGAAGACATAGATAGAGAAAAAAAATGGTAATATCTATGAAAATTGTTTTCAATTCTTCCCCTTTAATCTTTTTGTCTCAGTTAGAATTTTTAGAAAAATTCCTAGATTCTAATGATAATTTTTATTTGCCTGCAACCGTACAACAAAAAATTAATGCCAAACAAGATCAATCTTCAGAGACTCTTAATAAGCTGATCAATCAACAGAAATTAATTATCCTAAATATTAAATTAATCTCTCTAGCAAATAGTTTAAATGAACGTTTAGGGAAAGGTGAATCTGATGCCATTACTTTAGGAATAGAATTACAAACTGATTATATCATCCTTGATGACTTTGCAGCAAGAAAAGAAGCACTACACTTAGGCTTAAATGTTAAAGGAACTTTAGCGATTATTCGTAAACTTCTCAAAGAAGGAAAGATAGAAATTGAAAATTTGGAGAGTTTTTATCAAAGACTTAGAGAAATTAACTTTAGAGTCAAGCGTGAGATATTTGAGAGCATTTTTGGAGACTGAGTGTGATACTGAAGGCACTGCGTAGCAGCACGCTTATTTTTTCGGGTGCATTAACAAAGTATAATGCGCCTTATTTATTGTCTATTGATGGATTCCCACCATAACTTTAAATCACTTTCATTAATCTTTTTTTGAAGATATTCAATCTGATCTGAATAGCTGAGATTTTTCATGTCTTCAGCCATTTTTTCTTGACTGGTTTGTTTAAAAGCTAAACAGTCAAAACTTTTTTAAATTGTCGTTGGCTTCATCAATTGTTACCTCTAAAGGAGAAATAATAGTCAAAATCCCGTAGCCATTGAGTAAATTAATTTGATTATAGCCTTTCATTTTATCTAGGCGCACAATATGTTTAAAATTCCATGATATGATTGCATCCGCTCTAGCTATTGTAGCAGCCGCTACATGAGTAGCATCATTAATAGACTTTGATGTAACAACTCCTTCATTGATATAAGCATCCCTTAACTGTAAAACTTCAGGTGTTATCTTAACTATTTCAATAACTCTCTGCGGAATCGATAATAAAATATCTTTAACCGCTTGGGAGGCATTAATTAATTCGCTAACAATGATATCACTCATTAACAAAATAAACTTTTCTTGCTTAATGGCTTCCATCAATTGATTGGACTCTAAGGAAAATTCATCATCTAAACAGAATCCAATGACTGATGTATCGATATAAACTCTAAGTTTTTTCATAACGATTTTAGCTCGTCAATTTAATATTTTCTCAATTAAAGATGGTTTGTTGCCTTGTAGTTGTTTAGCAAAAGTTTCTCCTGCTTCAAGTTGTCGTCTAATTTCTTCTCGATTGTCATGGTAATAGACCAAGGCTGCATAAACATCTGCTAGGGTGATAGTAGGATGATGATAAATAATTTCATCTGGTGACATTCCCATTCTTTCATGCCAAATTACAATATCTTGAACTTTAATTCGATGTCCAGCAATACGAGGTTTTCCGCCACAGATACCAGGAGTGATTTCAATATGTTGTGAGATAACTAAAGATGACATAATTACTTGGCAATAATATTAATAAATTGTTATTATCATACCATTTTTTCCCCAGTAAGGCCACATCAGTGCGATCGCCGCTCTTTTAGAGTGGATTAAGGTAGTGTAATGCAGCTTATTGATAATAGAATTTTTGAAACCTAAAAGTCGAGGGCTTTGGTTTTAAGATTTATCAAGCTTAAAGTACAATTAACATTAAGCTATAATAATCATTAGTCAACAACAATTATTACTATGTCTTTTGCAGCTAAATATCGAGATCGGATTGTGATTAACCCAGACATTCGCAGTGGCAAACCTTGCATTGTCAATACTCGTATTGCAGTAGCAGATATTTTTGATTATCTAGGAGGAGGGATGACTATTGAAGAAATATTAGATGATTTCCCCGATCTTACCTTAGAAGATATACAAGCCAGTTTTGCATTTGCCGCCGAGCGGGATCGTCGTTTAATGGTTATTCCCTATGAAACTGCTATTTGACGAAAACTTATCACCTAAACTACCTCTGTTACTGGTATCACATTTTCCCGATAGCGCTCATGTTAGAGATTGTAGCCTAAAAGGGTTTCCCGATCAAAGGATTTGGGAATATGCGCCTATCAATGGATTGATAATTGTCTTGAAAGATTCTGATTTTTATCAACGAAGTTTGTTGTATGGCCAACCTCCAAAGTTCATCGGGCTGAGGATTGGAAATTGTACCACTCATCATCTAATCAGTCTTATTTTAAAACATAAACAAGCTATTAAGAGATTTAGCGAAATTCTACCGAGTCCGTTTTAGTAATTGCATAATCATATATTATCCTAAGCGATCGCTTTTCTGAGCGGGTGCATTAACAAAGTATAATGCACTTTATTTATTGTCTATTGATGAAATGACCCAAAGACGTTAATTGAAAAGATTGAGTTCAGGGGAGTTTGTTTGGTTGGTTTTGTGTTAAAATTAAGCTGGAGTAAATTCTAATCCCCGATTAAAATTTCAACGGAACAATCACCATGAACTTTTATACCGTTATTCTGAGAAAAAGTGCAGATTATTGGGTTTCATTATGTCTTGAAAATGGATTAGTTGGACAAGGAGAAACTCAGGAAAAAGCTATGGAGAAACTAAAAGAAGCAATTGAATCTTTTGGGGATATTTATCGTGATCAAGCCAATATCTATACCAGTCCTATTCCTATAGACGAACTTCATGAGTTTTTAACTGTGGGAGATTCTGAAACTCCCGAAACTTACGAACTCAGAAAAGTTTATGCCTAAAAATATTCCTTCTCTTAAACCCAAAGCACTAATCAAAATTCTTGAAAAAGGAGGCTGTCAATTTTATCGAGAAGGAAAAGGTGATCCTCGTTTATATTGTAGAGTATTGTATAATCAACGTCGAATCGTTCCTATTGATATAGGTGCAAAAGAAATGTCCCCTGCTTATGTTTTACGAATTTTTAGACAATTTGGTTTTACAGATGAAGAAATAGAACATTTATTAAAATAGATGATTGAATGCGTTTTTTCAAACGAAGAAATTATCTATTCTAGTACGCTTTATCTTAATTTTATTTCCAAAAGCTAAAATAAAGTGATAGCTACTTTTTTAAGGTACATTAACACAAGAGTAAAACCCTCGATTGCTTGTTATAAATTGATTTAATGATTAATTTTCACCCAGTCATCGTCGATAAATTAGCCTGCCTTAAAAACAGGTAAAGTGACTATCACCATTTTGCCTAATTTTTTCACTCTGGTAATGAACTTTTGATTATGAAATGATCCAAAGACGTTAATTTAAAAGATTGAGTTCAGGGGAGTTTGTTGGGTTGGTCTTGTGTTAAAATTGGGTTAGGGCTAGTCTGAATCATTTATCCTGTATCATTTAACGGCGGAGAAAACTATGGTAAAAACCTTTAAAGCAATTTTGAAAAATAATACCCTTCAATGGCTTGATGAAACCCCTGAAATCAACTCCGAATATCCTGTTAATGTTTATATTACCTTACTAGAAGAAAATATTATTGGTGAAAATCGATCTAACGGTCAAAAAATGGCCAATGCTTTGAAAAAAATTGCTAATAATAATACTTTTACTGATGTTGATACCCAACAGTGGCAACAACAAAATCGGTGCGATCGCTCTCTTCCTGATCGGGATTAAATCATGTTATTAGATAGTAATATTATTATCTATGCCGCTCAATTGGAAAATGAGTTTCTCCGGGAGTTTATTGCAGAAAATTCTCCTTATGTATCTGCTTTATCCTATCTGGAAGTTTTAGGCTACCATCGGTTAACTCATCAGGATAAAGTCTATTTTGAAGAATTTTTTAATGCTTCTCAAATTTTACCCATCTCTCAACCTGTAATTAACCAAGCAGTAACTTTAAAACAAATCAGAAAGATGTCCTTATGAGATGCCATTATTGCGGGAACAGCTTTCGTTTATAATTTAACAATTGTAACTCGCAATATTGATGATTTTAATTGGCTTAGTAAATTAAATCTAATTAGGGTTTGCTGAATAAGTACGGGCGAAGCATTCGGATAGAAAATCTACCTTTTCACCGATAGGTTATTGTCCGAATGCTTCGCCCCTACAGGACGCGGGCCGATGAAGACGCAAGGTTTTGAACGAAGATTCTCTCAAAATCTTGCACCTGATTGACCAATTGTCAATAGCTTTTGAGATACTCTCACCCTGTAGAAAATCAAGAATATTTTTTAGGTGGAATAGGAAGATGAAATTTATCGGTAAACTAATAAATTATCATCACCTAAACCACTTTCTAGCCTAATTAATAGGGCCATTTCCAGTTAGTAATCTCGTCCTTATCGATGCCATTGGTAAAAGCATAATCGAGATTATCGATAATAGCATTTTTCATCCGTTCTTTCACATGACCAGCAGCAGAACCTAATTTTGGCACGCGATCAATGACATCAATTACTAAATGAAAACGATCAACTTGGTTACGAATCGCTAATTCTAGGGGAGTATTAATATTCCCTTCTTCTTTGTAACCGCGCACATGAATACGTTCCTGATTACTGCGACGGTAGGTCAGTTTATGAATCAGCCAAGGATAACCGTGAAAATTAAAGATAATTGGCTTATCAGGGGTAAATAAACTATCAAAATCCCGTTCTGATAAACCGTGGGGGTGTTCACTTTCCGACTGTAATTTAAACAGATCAACCACGTTGATAAAGCGAACTTTTAAGTAAGGGAATTCTTCCCGCAGAATTGCCGTTGCTGCCAGGGATTCCTTAGTGATAATATCCCCACAGCAAGCCATAATTACATCCGGTTCATCGGGATTGATTCCGTCATCATCGTTACTTGCCCAATCCCAAATACCGATACCTTTGGTGCAGTGTTTAATTGCTTCTTCAATGGTCAAGTATTGCAGGTGTTTCTGTTTATCAGCAACGATAATATTAGTGTAATCCTTGCTCTTGAGACAGTGATTAGCCACACTTAATAAACAGTTACCATCGGGGGGAAGATAAACCCGCACCACGTCGGCACTTTTATTGGTTACTAAATCGATAAAACCGGGGTCTTGGTGACTAAAACCATTGTGATCCTGCCGCCAAACCACCGAGGATAACAACAGATTCCAAGAGGAAACAGAAGCGCGCCAAGGTACATGATTTTTGCAGATATCGAGCCATTTAGCGTGTTGGTTGAACATGGAATCGATAACGTGAGCAAAAGCCTCGTAGGAGTGAAATAAACCGTGACGACCGGATAATAAATAACCCTCTAACCAACCGACTAAAGTATGTTCACTCAGCATCTCCATCACCCGACCATCGGGAGATAATTGGCTACCATCTAAATCCTCCGGATAGGTATCGGCTAACCAAGCTTTTTTAGTCACTTCATAGAGAGCCGCTAAACGATTAGAAGCAGTTTCATCGGGACCAAAAACGCGAAAATTAGTCATATTATTTCGCATTACATCCCGCAAAAATACCCCCATCACTCCCGTGTTTTCCGCTTCCACCTGGCCCGGGTGGGTGACATCTACGGCATACTGACGAAAATCGGGCATTTTTAGGTCTTTCCGCAGCAATCCGCCGTTAGCGTGCGGATTAGCACTCATGCGACGATGACCCCTAGGAGCGAGTTCTTTAAATTCTGGCTTAAATTTACCCGTGGTATAGTCAAATAATTCCTCCGGGTTATAGCTTTTCATCCACTCCTCTAATTTTCTCAAGTGTTCGGGGTTTTCCTGCATGGCACCCATGGGGACTTGGTGAGCGCGCCAGAATCCTTCTACTTTATGACCATCAACCTTTTTCGGACCTGTCCAACCCTTGGGAGACCGGAGGATAATCATCGGCCAGGGGTAACGTTTAGCAACTCCCGTGCTGCGAGCTTCCTGTTGATAGGAGCGAATCTGATTGATACAGTGTTCTAGGGTAGCGGCCATTTTTTGATGGCAGTGCATGAGGTCTTCATCTTCCTTACATTCGACGATGTAGGGAGTGTAACCGTAACCGACAAAGAGACTTTCTAACTCGTGCGTCGAAATACGGGAGAGAATGGTGGGATTAGCGATTTTATAACCGTTTAAGTTTAAAATTGGCAGTACCGCACCATCGCGAATCGGGTTAAGGAATTTATTCGAGTGCCATGCGGTAGCAAGGGGACCGGTTTCAGCTTCCCCATCACCCACCACCACGGCCGTAATTAGGTCGGGATTGTCAAAAACAGAACCGTAGGCATGGGAAACACTATAACCTAGTTCGCCGCCCTCATGGATAGAACCGGGGGTTTCGGGGGTGACATGACTACCGATGTGACCGGGAAAAGAAAATTGTTTAAAGAATTTTTGTAATCCTTCCTCGTCTTCACTTTTATCGGGGTATATTTCCGAATAGGTTCCTTCTAGATAAACTGGACCTAGTACCCCCGGCGCCCCATGGCCAGGACCGGCCATAAAAATCATATCGAGGTCGTATTTTTTGATTAAACGGTTGAGGTGAACGTAGGTAAAACTTAAGGCCGGACTTGCTCCCCAGTGACCGAGCAAACGATACTTAACGTGTTCGGGTTTAAGATGTTCTTTGAGCAGGGGATTATCGCGCAGATAAATCATACCTACAGCTAAATAGTTACAAGCGCGCCAATAGGCATGGGTTTTGTAGAGTTCGTCTTGAGAAAGGGGATTTTGCTCTGTTAAGGGTCTTTCTGGTGCGGATACCATGAATATTTCTCCGATATCTATGAACGATGAGATTAAGAGAGTTGATAGACAATTTCTCCAGATTATCGAGAGGGTTAACCCTCGGTCGGTTTTCAAACTGTAATCAAGAGTCTAACCTTTCGGAGGGTAAAAAACTATTAAAATAAACTATATTTTGCCAATCCAGCCAGGGGAATTTATGTCAGTCGGGCGGCGTTTTTAAATCGCTTTTAAAGGAAAATTAATATCTTCTTAACTTAGGTAACAATAATTCTCAGAAAAATTTTAATTATTTTTTAATGTCAGCTTTTCCCAAAATACTATAGGGTTACACCCTAGTTTGTCGGGAAGAGCCTAATTAGGCCTTCTCGATGCCAGTGGTGAGGACTACTAGGATAGCTTTTGAAGCACTGAAACTTAAAATCTTTCTATACTTCATCTAGCGAGCAACAAAAGCTGATTAGCATATATAGTGATTCTCTAGAGGCCAATCAATTCTCAAATTATTGTTTCTTGATCGTGCCTAAGCTTATCGCAGCTGCAAAGGAGTTTTTTTCATGACAAAAGTAAGAGTCGCTATCAACGGATTTGGTCGTATCGGTCGCCTCGTTTTTAGGGCGGGTATCCAAAATCCTGATTTCGAGTTTGTTGGTATCAATGATCTCGTCCCCCCCGATAATATTGCCTATCTGCTCAAATACGACTCCACCCACGGACGTTTTCAGGGTACGGTAGAAGCGAAAGAAGATGGCATCGTCGTGGATGGTAAGTTTATCCCCTGTTACTCGATTAAAGACCCTGCTCAACTGCCCTGGGGTGCAACTGGGGCCGATTATGTGGTCGAGTCCACTGGTTTATTTACCACCGCGGAAGGGGCAGGAAAACACCTGGAAGCCGGGGCCAAACGGGTGGTTATCTCCGCACCCACCAAAGATCCCGACAAAATTCGTACCATTGTACTAGGCGTTAACGATAATGAGTACGATCCCGCTAAGGATCTGATCGTCTCTAACGCTAGTTGTACCACCAATTGTTTAGCCCCGATCACCAAAGTTATTAACGATAACTTCGGACTAGCGGAAGGATTAATGACCACGGTACACTCGATGACCGCCACTCAACCCACCGTGGATGGTCCATCGAAAAAAGATTGGCGCGGTGGTCGCGGCGCCGGTCAAAATATTATCCCCTCCTCCACGGGAGCAGCCAAAGCAGTAACCCTAGTTATTCCTTCCCTAAAAGGCAAATTAACCGGTATGGCCTTCCGTGTGCCAACTCCCAACGTTTCGGCGGTGGATTTAACCTTTAAAACCGAAAAAGCCACCAGTTACGAGGAAATCTGCGCCGCTATGAAAGCCGCCAGCGAAGGTCCGATGAAAGGTATCCTCGGTTATACCGATGAGGAAGTGGTATCGAGTGACTTTATCACTGACCCCCGTTCCAGTATCTTTGATGCTAAAGCTGGCATTCAACTTAATGCCAATTTCTTTAAGGTCGTCTCTTGGTACGATAACGAATGGGGTTACTCCTGCCGGATGTTAGACCTGATGAAAATGATGGCAGCTAAGGAAGCAACCCTCGTAACAGCCTAAATCAGTTATCAGTTATCAGTTTACTGTTTACTGATAACTGATAACTGATAACTGATAAGATGAATCCAAAATTTAAAGATATTACCGCTTGGGAACAGGCACAATTATTAATGCAGCCGGCATTTATTCGGGTGCTGGATAATCTGCGTAAACAGTTAGAAAATTCCCTCTGGAAAGGAACTTATACAGAAATTCAAGATCCCTATCCCAGTTATCTGCTCTGTTTGACTTATCTCGATCGCTCCGTTACTGTAAATATTTGGGAACTTTGTTTTCAAGTCTGTTTTCTCGATTATCCCACCGATGAGGGAGAGAGCGTCACCATCGATACCAGTCTCCTCGATCCCACCGGTGAACTAGATTGGCAGAGTTTGGAAACGAAAACCGAGCGCATTATTAAGCAATTATTCGCTAATTTACCCCAATGAAAGCAGATTTAGACACGATCAAGGCAGAGTATGCCGCTAATTTTCTGAAAAATTACAGTAATGATCCCCAAAGTTTAGCATCCCAAACAATTTTAATCGATCGCTCCGATTGGGGTTTATTAGAATTAAAAGGCCAGGACCGACTGCGTTTTCTCCACAATCAAACCAGTAACGCGATCGATCGCCTGAAACCGGGTCAGGGTTGTGAGACAATTTTCCTTAACTCTACCGGTCGTACCCTCGATTTTGTCACAGTTTACGCTGGCGATGATTCCCTCCTCATCCTCGTTTCTCCCCAACGTCGTCAATTTTTACTGGAATTGATCGATCGCTATATTTTCCCCTTCGATAAGGTGGAAATTAGCGACTTAACCGATAATTTTGCCATTTTCACCCTAATTGGTACTGAAAGCGGGCAATACCTGCAAAAAATCGCCATTCCAGAGCAGATTTTAACGGGGGTGCAGCATAGTCATTATCTCCTTTCTGAACCCGCCCTGAGAGTGGCCGTCGGCACCGGCTTAGACCTACCCGGATATACTTTAATCGTTGCCGCCGCCGAAGCCGGTCCCCTCTGGGAAAATTTAATTAAAAATGGCGTTACTCCCGCCGATGAACAGGTGTGGGAATACCTGAGAATCCATCAGGGCCGACCGGCAGTCGATCGAGAATTAACGGAAGATTATAACCCTTTAGAGGCCGGTTTATGGCGAGCGATCGTTTTTGATAAGGGTTGTTATATTGGTCAAGAAACTATCGCCCGTCTCAACACCTATAAAGGCGTAAAACAAAGACTTTGGGGCATAAAACTCAGCCAACCCGTCCCCAGCAATACCCCGATTATTTTAGAAGCGCAAAAAGTCGGTTTACTCACCAGTGTGCTGGAGGATTTTGGCTTGGGTTATGTGAAAACAAAAGCGGGAGGAGAGGGTTTGAAAGTACAAATCGGCGAGGCAACGGGAGAATTAATCTCTTTACCCTTCCTCTCTCACGAATACCCCTTTCAGTGAACAGTAAACAGTAATCAGTAATCAGTAATCAGTGAAAAGACAGTGGCAAACGGGTGCATCTCACATTTGCAGAAATACCGACAATCAGCAATTATCAGTGACTCTTAAATTAGTACAAAAATATGAACAATCGCGTGTAAGCATCCCACCGAAAAACTAATGCGCTCCGGGGTTTGGGGGCGGCGCCACGCCCCCAACGGGGGGTTTGGGGGGTAGAACCCCCCAAAAGCTTGGATTGAGTGATAAAATCGAAAGTAACGCCCAATTTTAAAAGAGAGTTTCCCCTTAAAAATCCCAACTTCGTAGATTTACAAAAACGAGATACACCCGTAGAAAACTGCTATTTAATACTGATAACTGATAACTGAAAAACCCCCTAACCCCAGCGACTAGCGATAGGCATTCGCCAACCAGTGCCAAAAGCGCGATCGCTAATTTTTAGTCCCGGGGGGGCTTGTTTGCGCTTAAATTCGGCATTTTTAACTAATTTAATCACTTTCTGCACAATTTCTGCCTCAAAGCCGGCGGCGATAATTTGTTCGGCGGATTGATGGCGATCGATTAATAGTGCTAAAATAGCATCTAAAATCTCGTAGGGAGGTAAAGAATCTTGATCCTTCTGATTGGGTTTTAATTCAGCACTAGGAGCTTTATTAATCACATTAAGGGGAATAATTTCCCCGTGCCGATTTAACCAGCGACAGAGGGAATAAACCCTGGTTTTCGGCACATCAGCAATCACTGCTAAACCACCATTCATATCACCGTAAAGGGTGCAATATCCCACCGCCATTTCTGATTTATTGCCAGTGGATAATAGTAAATGACCGAATTTATTAGAGAGAGCCATTAATAAATTACCGCGAATGCGTGACTGAAGATTTTCTTCGGCAATACCGAAATCAGTCCCAGCGAAAAGCCGCTCTAAAAGTTGATCATAAGCGGTCATAATTTCTTGAATTGCTAACTTCTCACTTTTGATACCTAAATTATTAACTAAAGCCACTGCATCGCTAATGGAATGGTCGGAACTATAGGGAGAAGGCATCATCACAGCGAGAACATTTTCTTTACCTAATGCGTCGCTGGCAATAGCGGCAACTAAACTGGAATCAATGCCACCACTCAAGCCGAAAATTACCCGTTTAAAACCGCATTTCTGCACATAATCTCGCACTCCTAAGACTAAAGCTCGATAAATTTCCTCATCTTCATCGACAGGTAAAGGATGAATAACTGCGGGTAACAAATCTTGATTAAACTCGATCAATTCTAGGCTAGAAGTAAATGCTTGGGCGCGATAAATCACTTCTCCTTGTCTGTTAAAAGCCACGCTGTCACCATCAAAAATTAAATCATCATTACCTCCCACTTGATTGACATAAACTATCGGTAAATTATATCTAGTGGCACTATGGGATAATAAAGATTCTCGCAATTTTTGCTTACCGACACTGTAGGGAGAAGCGGAAAGATTAACGATTAAATCGACTCCTAAACTAGCTAAATCGGCGATGGGATTAACCGCGTATTGACGCTGACCCCAAAATTGTTCATCATTCCAAACATCTTCACAGATAGTTACACCGATTTTTACATTATTTTCTGTTAGTTGAAAATATTGACTTTCTTTCCCGGAAGCAAAGTAACGATCCTCATCAAAAACATCGTAGGTAGGCAATAAACGTTTAGTAAAAATTTGTTTAATCTCTTGACTTTTTAACAAAGCTATGCTATTAAATAACGGCTTTTCTCCCCTGACCGTTGCCGAGGGATTTTTTTCGACAAACCCGACTAAGACGGCTAATTTTTCTGGTAATTGTTGGGACAATAATTGCAATTGTCGAGACATTTTCTCGACAAAACCCAGATTTAATAACAAGTCTCTGGGGGGATAACCACAGAGGGATAATTCCGGGGTTAAAAGTAATTCTGCTCCCTGATTAAATGCCGTTTGAGCAGCCTCTAAAATTCTTTGAGCATTTCCTTCGATATCTCCAACAATGGGATTTAATTGAGCGATAGCAATTCTCATATTTTTTCCTATTTAAACAAAAACTAACGGTTGCTCTTTAAAGGGAGCAAAAGCTTTTTCATCAAAGCGATATAAACTAGCCGGACGACCGGCACCACGAGAGACTTTTAAACCCATATCCTTGAGAAATCCTAATTTCAATAGCCGATTTCTGAAGTTAGAATAATCACTAAAATTTTTACCTAAAATTGTCTCATAAAATTGATAAAGATCATTTAAAGTAAATAATTCTGGTAAAACCTCAAAAGCGACGGGACTATATTCTACTTTATTGCGTAATCTTCGCCAGCCATATTCCAAAATTTGACCGTGATTAAAGGCTAAATCTGGCACTTTATCAATCATATACCAAGTGATATTATGATCCTGTTCAGTGATTAATTTTGCTTCTTCAAACCGCACTAAAGCGAAGTAACTCACCGATAGATAACGTACCGCAAAACTCGCGGCCGCTGCTGGGGTATCTCCCTCTGGACTGCCAAAAGTATATAACTGTTCCAGATAGAGATTATTGACGCTAATTTTCTCGGCTAAAATTCGATAGGCTGCCGTTTCCAGTGATTCCCCATTTCTCACTAAAGTCCCGGGTAAACTCCAGTAATTACTAAAGGGTTCTTCCCGTCTTTTAATCAGAAGCACTAGCAGCCGATTTAATTGGGTATCAACGGAAAAGATCACGTTATCAACTCCCACTTTAAAATCAGCTAGAGATTTATTAGCTAGGGTCTTTTGCGGTTTCATGCGTAAAGTTTTTGACCTTCGATATAATCTTTAATCGGTGCGGGAACAGCCTGTTTATCGCCTTTTTCTCGATAATCTGTTGAGGATACAGCCGGAGCAAAGACATCGGCAATTAGACAATCACCCCCTAATGTTTGCAGTTGTTCAATATCATCTTGGTTAATAGGATAGCCTGGACGAGGAATCACGAGAATTTTGACTTTTTCTAGTAATTCTTGGCTACGATACCAGTGCCTAATTTGTCCAGCTAAATCAGAACCAATGACTAGGGTATATTCCTCCTGTTCTCCCCAAATTGCTTGCGCTTTTTCCACACTAATTAAGCTCCGTCGATCGCTTAATTCTCGTCGCAGTTGTATATTATCCCTTGGGGGTTGAATATCCCGGATGAGCAAATTTAACATCCTCAGACGATGTTCGAGACTGGTTTGATGATTTTTAAAGGGATTATCGGCAGCCCAAACCGCAACGATATCGTACTGTTCCGATAACCATTTTAGTATGGCTTGATGACCGGCAGTAGGAGGATCGGCACTGGTTCCAAAAAGGGCAATTTTAAGCATAGGATTCAATTGCTTGCTCACTGAGGGATTAGTTTAACTCTGCTCAAGCTTGGCAAAGATTAACTTCTCCCCATTATAGTTGATTTTACCAAAATAGGGCAAGAGGATCAGTGATCTCCTGCAAAAGTAAGTTATCGAGCCGCTATGGGGTGAAAATATCTAAAACCCCGGATAAATTCGACATAATTTTAGGTTTTATGAATAGGATAGTTAGGGACTTGCGCTTTGATAATGTACCTTTTGGGCGAACGCAGTTCGCCCCTACATTGTGGACAAAATCCGTTACTGTAGGGGCGCAATGCTTGCGCCCTCCGATCGATCAGGTTTGCTGATCACCCTAAGTAGGGGGAGAGCCTTCGAGGTGTTAGGGACTTGCGCTTTGATAATGTGCCATCTGGCTGGTCTGGTTCTTCTACAGAGCGATTTTCTGGCTGGGATATTATTCCTACGCAAGTCCCTTATCTCTTATCTTTTGTCTGCTACTGAAGATTTTTGATTCTTGCAGGAGATATTATTTTTTTTGACACTCCCATCGCTAAAAGCGAGGGATTCTTGGTTCACTGAGTTTCCTTAATCTGGCAGGACGTATCCAGCATTCGCCAGAGGGAATCTCTCCCCAAGCGTATTAGTTTCGGTGTGTCCCACCGTACTTAGTCCCTTTTTGAGAATGTTGATAGCGGCGTTAATGTCTCTATCTTCTACATAACCACAATGGGGACAAGTATGGGTTCTCGTAGATAGAGATTTAGGGACTTTTTGACCACAATTAGAACAATTTTGACTCGTGTTATGGGGGGCTACTGCTACCGTAGCCTTACCATATTTAAAACCAAAATATTCTAACCATTGTCGAAAAATAGACCAAGCCACATCATTAATAGATTTAGCAAGTTTAGAGTTTTTTACCATGCTTTGAATATTTAAGTTTTCGTAGGCGATGAAATCGTTAGATTTAATGACGCGCAATGCCTCTTTTTCGACAAAGCCTTTACGTTGCCTGCTTACTCTTAAATGCTTTCTAGCATATCTCTTTCTAGCTTTTTGGTAGTTGTTTGATTGGGGTTGACCTTTTCTAAACTTTTTAGATTTCTTCCGATTCAGTCGATTTAATCTTTTTTCTGCCTTGCGATAGTATTGCGGTATCTCTACCGTTTCCCCATCACTGTTAGCGTAGAAAACTTTTAAACCTACATCCAATCCCACACATCTTTTTGTTGGTTCTAGGGGTTTAGCATATTCCCGAATATCAACGCTAAGACAGAATTGGACATAATAACCATCCGCTCGTTTAACAATCCTAACTCGTTTAATTTGGTCAATAGGGTAAAAGTTTAGGTTTCTAGTTCCTTTTAGTTTAACCGTGCCAATGTTTTTCTTATCTGTGAAAGTGATTTTCTTTCTATCCTCCGATAGTTTCCATCCGGAGTTTTTATATTCCACAGAACGATTATTTTTCTGAAACTTGGGATAACCCTTTTTACCTTTAACCTTTTTCTTACAATTATCATAGAAACGGGCAATAGCTGACCAAGCTCGTTCTGCCGATGCTTGTCTAGCAGTAGAATTTAGAGTATCGACAAACTTGAACTGTTTGGCAAGAACCGCACAATATTTATTGAGAGAATATTTATCGATTTTGTCTTCTCTCTTGGCATCCATCCAAAGCCTTAAAGCCTTATTACGGATGAATTGTACTGTACGAATAGCTTCATCAATGGCAGAACACTGACTTGGTTTGACCACGGCTTTCATTTCTAAGACAATCATTGTTTATCGACCTCAAACAACTTATTTTATTCTAACTTGTATAGCACAAATTGTCAAGATTTTGTAAACACTGAGCTTTTACATTGAGCCTTTACATTGAGCCTGTCGAAATGTGTCGAAATGTCGTGCTTCGTGTCACTGAGCTTGTCGAAGTGCTGTTTTATACTGGTCGGGGTTTCATCCCGTCGCTAAAAGCGAGGGCTTCGGCCGTGAGATCAGCCGAACGGTCTTCACCCCGACATTCAAGATAAAATTGGTGAACTAATTCTCAAACGTACTAACCCACAAACAGAAGGAGGCAAACCCATTACGCCGCGCTATGACTCCCGTAGCACTTAGCGGCCAAAACCACTGGCTCGATTTCTCCCTTTTGGAGTTTTTCTAGCGGGGTTGCTCCCTCTAAACGAATATCACCCGTGAGCAGAAAGAGCATTTGTGTCCAAGCACCGTCTTCTTTTAAAACGGCTAACACTTGGTCTAAACCTGACAAAACTTTGCCATCAACAAATTGCCAAGCGGGATAAACTAATTCCTCGTTGACAGATAAACCTAAGACCCGATGATTGAGCCTCATAGTTTCTAATTCCAAAGAACTACAGGCTAAAACACGACAAACCTCAGCGCTGGTTAAGGTTCCGCCTTGCTTAGATAGGAACCGCTTCTTCGCTTCTTCGCCTCGTTTAATGGCAGCCTCCAACGCAGAGGCCAAAGCTAAAGGAGATTGTGTTTTTTGTATGGATTCTAACATTTTTAAGCTAATAAGAAATTTAGTTCTTAACAACCAACAATTCTTATTATAATCCCGATCTCCATTTGTAGCCAACAATTGTTGCAACGGAGATAATGACGCTTACCGATAATGTCAACCAAAAAAAATTGGGGAGATAAGCCATTTGTAACTATCTCCCTCAAGCCTCAATTTAGTGGGGTGGCATTTTGCTTAAAGATTCAAAGGTTTTGTTGATGGCTTCTACTAATCCCCAGGAGTGGGAATAATAAACACCCGCTTCTACTTCCGCTTGGCGATCGCTGTGGGCATTTACCCAATCGCTTGCCGGTCGTCGGTGGTGGTAGTCATGTACTGGACTATCGCCCGTCAGGATCAGCAGTCGCACGGGTAAATGGTAGAAAAACAGCCGGAGCCACCAACGGGTTTCTCCCCAAAATTTGACCCAAAAGGGGTCAAAATCATTGAAAACAGCCGGCTCTTCGCAACAAAAAATAGCAGAGGTCATTTCGCCAGTTTTCTTAGCAAATCTATGTTCTACACACTGGCGTAGTACGCTACTGATCTCGAAAAACACGCTCAGAGTCGGAACAAACACTAATAAAAACCCGGCCCAAGTATGGGTAATGATCACTAAACTTAAAATCGAGAGCCAAAAACCGACAGCCAGCCAGTTGTGTTTTGCGTCCGTTGAAGAAAACGTCCCTTTTAGGCGATCGCCAAATTGACGGCAGTGGAAAGTCGCAGAAAAAATAAGCTTAGTTAAGTGTTGCGATGCTTGCTGCGGACTCATCTCTGGACGGAAACCCGCTTTGTAAAAAAACTCAAAGGTTTCATCACCGGGGCGCATTAATCCTTTGGAATGGTGAGTTTCGCAATGCTTTTTCTTGTAACTATTAAAAGGCATGGAGAGAGTAAGAATTGAAATGAATTCCCCTAACACTTCATTCCAAAAAGGATTGGCAAAAACAGCATTATGAGAGCAAGCGTGCATAATGGTTAGCCGTTGCATCCGTAAAGATGAGAGCAAACAGACTTGACTAATGGGAATTGCCCACAGGTGGGCGTTATCTACAAAGGCATAATTGCTGATGAGAAGACCAAAGGCAAAAAGTAAAAAGGTTAGAGAGATTTCTTCCCCTGCTGTTTTTCGGCGTGTCGCTTGTCCTGTGCGAGGTTTAGCGACTAACCAAGTAACCCAAGATTCTGGCAGAAACCCAGTCTTTTCGTGAATTTGTTCACGAGTATCCGAAGATGAACAATTTTGTAGTAACATAAAAATCACAAAAACTTAGTTTGATGGGTGGTAGCAATACCACCTTTTTATATTATTTTCAACGCTCTCAATAAATAACTCAACCAATTATTGTTGTTTTTTTTGTAGAGAAATATATCATTTTTTGCAATAATTATTGGTTTAAAGATGCAACAATTGTTGGCTTGAGCTTGCAATAATTATTGGCTTTTAATTTTATAGTTTTGGAAACCAAATGCTTACCAGATTGTAGCTTTAGTAATCTAGGCTCATCAATTTTTTCTTGGCAACAGTTCCGTGATTAGCCACGCTGAGGTTGTGTAGGGGATGGCAACCATTGGAGGGGCAGTCAATTGAACGACAAGAGTGGAAGATATTAGGAGAAATTTAACTTTTTGACTCGGCGACATACTGGCCTCCTCTTATTTCAAGTTTGTCCCTCATTGTACAAGTAAATTATTGGATATCAACCTACAAAAGTTGCATAATATTTGAGATTTAAAGATGCAACAATTGTTGGTTTAACTTTGCAATAATTATTGGTTTTCAATTCCAGAATTTTGAATTATCGTACATACATAAGGTTCATCCCGTATTGCAGAAATGGAGCGGAATGGTATGTCGAATGCAACTGTTAATCAAGCAATTATCAACTGTGTATATGTAAACGACACGGGAAAAATGGCTATTCTCAAAAATAACTTTGACTTGATAGTAAAATGGCGGGAGCAAGTCGTTGACGTGGGCGAAGATTTTTGCTTTGAGGCTCCTGAAGGGGGACACTTAGATATTTTTACCTATGAGATGGCTACGATGATTCGGGAGGATAGAATTCCGTGTCGAGAATTGGCGATATAAGGATCGTCTGATTAAGGTCTTGCCAAAATTAAGGAGGGGATTGGTCGCCAAGCCTTGCAGTTTCTGGATTTGGAAACTAAACCCCTACCAGATTTTGGGTCTTGCAATAATTGTTGGTTGATTTCTCTTTTGGTTTTATGGAACTATCTCAGAAGCAATATAACTCTCCGGTTATTATTGCAATACACTTTGAAAAAGTATCGGTGACTACAAATACAGCTATGTTGATTACCTTAAGATCGAGGATCACCCCAACCGAAGGAGAGAGACTTCTATGGCACCATCACTGTGTGATGCCCAAAAGCAGGCAAGAAACTGTGGTTTGGATATACCCAAACTAGAAGCTTTATTGGCAGAAATCGAACCCCTATCTGAAAAATACAAAATTATGTTCTATCTGGCGGCTACAGGGCTTTATTCCGCTGATGATTTGGCTGAAATGTTCAATCATAGCAGCGGCAAAAATCTAAACGGAGATTTCAACAGATATATAGGAGACAATCTTAAACCTTTCCTTGATTTACATGAAAGTGATCGTCTGGGAATTACTTCCCTAAGAAGGATTCTCTTTAACAAGGGCTATCTTCCTGACATTAATGATGATGAATCAGTGGAAGTTTTGCCAACACGCTACGATGAAAATTCGCAATTAGAGGAGCCTTCTGCTTCGGACCCAATTATTGTTGATCAGAATACCACCAATCAAGGAGATTAATTTAAAAATGGAAAACACAGAGTTATTGTGTGAGGCAACAACATCGGCCAGTCCCCGTGCTGACATTATTAATGATCTGTTAGCTCAACTAGACAGCGATATCCCTGCTGAAATCAGAAGGAAATCAGGAGAATATCCTGAGCCTCAAGTGATTAAAAAACCTTTAAAAAAGGGTTTTTCGGTACTTGTTATGCTATCACAAATACCAGACTTGATGCGTAAGGGTTTCAGGATAATCAAACAGTCCCTAGCATACTACCTGCCGAAGAACCTAAAAAATGAACAGGACAGCGATCACCGTGCTGAAATCATAAGAAAATTAGGAGAATATCCTGAGCCTCAAGTGATTAAAAAACTTTGGGATTTGAGAAATAATCTAGAAAAAGAATCTGATGATTTTGTGCAGTACGAAATTAAGCTTAGTTTGCGTAAAGTGACTGATCATCCTAGTATAAATATTGATTTTTTTCTGGATAACTTAGAGGTATTCCAATCAAAAGATAACAATTCTCAAGCTCCAAAAGTCTTAATTGATGCTGATCTAATTGAAGAGTTTTTATTACGAAATAAGACGACTCTTAACAGGGAAGCTACTAGGGTTATGGGACTTGTTTTAGAGGGAAAAATTAATCCTTACATCGGCGAAATAGGATTAATCAAAATTTGGCATAATATCAAAAATCTGAAATCTCAAGAATATGCCAATCGTTCGATCATTGAACTTCTGAGTAAGATTAACGTCGGCCAAGTTAACTTGAAAGACATTGACCTAGAAAAATATCCCAACGTTAACTTAAAAACGGCAATTCAAGTTGAGATTGCCAGAAAGTATAGCCTAGCAGGTATTATCACCATCAGAGATCGAGAATTCATTGCCAGTGGGTATCCTTTTGTGGGTTCTCCTTCCTTATTCTTACAGTTTTTAGGGGAAGATACCTCGCCGGCATCTATCGAAAGAACTCTCAAAAATCTCGGTAAAGCGGCAATGGAAAATGAAAAAGTAAAACTCAACCAGCTTTTAGAAAACGAGCCTCAACAAAACTTATTCTTTGAAGATAATCTTTTGCTTTTTCAAGGCTGGAAAATTGAGAACTTTGAAATTCTTTGTGCTAATAACAATTTAACTGCTGCGACAGTTATTCTATGTAATACAAAAACCCAAGAGCGTTACACTGAATCAGCCTTTAAAAAAGGTTCAGTAGATGCACTTTTTACTGCTTTTAATGAGGCTATAGCTCATTTAGTTGAAATTAAACATCACCTTAAATCTGTCTATTTGGCCAACTTAAAAGAAGGTCAACAAGGAGACGTAACTGTCAAGGTGATGGTCGAGTATGATGGTAAAGAAGTTATTACCATCCACACCCATGAAAATATTCTCAAGGCTTATTTTTTCGCCTACGTCAAAGCGATGATTGCCGTTTATGCACCCGATGAATATCACCCCGATATTCATAGCACAAAAGAATTGACATATTTGTACAAAATTGGCCGACGAGATTTTCATGGACTGAATTTCAGCCAAGTCAATTTAATGGATGGTGAGGCCAATCTTTCCGATGCAAAATTGATGGGATGTAACTTCAGTAAGGCTAATCTTTCGGGGGTTAATTTAACTAATGCTGATTTAACAGGAGCCGATTTAAGTCATGCCAATTTGAGCAAAGCTAATTTAACGGGAGCTAACTTGACCGATGTTAAATTAGATGAAAATAATCTAACCCTCCTTGATGGCACAATTTTGACTAACACAATTATGCCTGAAATTAACATTGAAATTATTGGCGAATCCCGTTTAGAAAAGGTTGCTCAACTACTCAAACACATTGATCCTAAAAGTCAATCTCGAATCTTGGCTGTTCACTCCATGACAGATTCCATCTGGTGGGATAATCCTCCCGGTCAAAAATTCTGGGAAGTTAACCAAGAACTAATCAAAAGAGGGATTTCTATTCAACGAGTCTTTATTCTTCCTGAAGTTCCGACTCCAAAGCATTTACAGGTGATTCAGGAACAACTTAACTCTGGCATAGAAGTTGCTTGTATTTGTCAGGAAAAAGCCAAAGATGTTGAAGGCTATCGTTGGGATGATACCAACCTATTGATTAGCGAAAACTTATCTGTTCCCAGAAATTCTTTTACAGCGAGAAGAACTATGAATGGTCAAACAGAATCAGGTTATATTTCCTATCAAACAAGAGTTGTCGAGACAGATAAAAGTATCTTCAAGGATCTATGGGAAAAATCCGAAAAACTCTCTACTGAAGCTAATATTCAGGAACAATTAGCAAACCTGAATACCTGACCCCGAACTTTATTGTTTTATTAACTGATGCTCACAATGCGATCGCTTTTTCTATTTTGTTTTCATAAAAAGCGATCGCTAAAAAGTGAGTTCTCGGTCGTTTGTCACACAATCCTGAAGATATAAATCAATTAATTCCTGATAAGAAATTCCTTTTTCTTTTGCTTTTTTTTCAAAGAAATCAATGACATCAATCCTTAAAGGTAAAGTGACCTGCCGCTTGAGTTGTTGAGCAAAAGGATTAGGACGACTTTTCATATTAGCGAGATCATACTCTGATTTCATAAACAATAACCTCGATGAGGACAGTATAGTATTTTGGTTAAATTTAACGACTCAATTATAATACATACAATCAAATTAACGATAGTTCGCTCTTAAAAAATTTTTCTCTCTCACCTCAGAAAAACTGCGATCGCCGTTCTAATTCTATTTTGATAAAAAGCGATCGCTTCCCCACAATCCCTAAAAAATAACCATAAAATTAATTAATAGAATATCGGAGAAAGACAAAGATGATTATCGCTCAAGAAAAACCAACTATTGCGACAGTCACCAAAACCCCTGTCACTTTGGAAGCATATCGGGCGATCGCTGAAACTTCTCAGGAACGTTATGAATATTGCCATGGAGAAATGATTCTTATGCCTGGAGGAACCGCAACCCACAGCGCAATCGCGATCAATATCTCGGTTTTTTTGGGATTTTTATTAAGAGATAGGGATTTTCGCCTGTACAACAGCGATCTGCGGGTGTGGATTCCTGAATATAATTGTGGAACCTATACCGATCTCATGGTTGTTAACCATGAACCGGAATTTAACGGCGATCGCAAAGACGAAATTCTTAATCCTTTATTTATTGTAGAGGTGCTTTCCCCCGCCACGGAAGCATATGATCGAGGTGATAAATTTAGAAAATATCGTTCCCTGCCAAGTTTTTGTGAATACCTGCTCGTTAGTCAAACTGAACCCTACATTGAGCAATATTTCAGACTCGCACAGAGCGATCGCTGGCAACTACAAACCTACGATCAACTTAGTCAAATAATCCCTCTGGAGAGTTTAAACGTTGAACTTCCCTTGCTAGAAATTTATCGTCGTGTTAGTTTTGCCGCAGCCTCATAAATCCCTTAATCCGATTAATAACCTTTCTATTTTGTTTGCATAAAAAGCGATCGCCCCACAGTAAAGAAGCGGTGAGGATTAGTTCTAATGAACTACTCTGGATAGTTAGGCAGAGAATGATATTGAAAAATGCCAAAGATACTGCCGACACTGCCAATACTAAGAATACTGCCAACACTGCCAATACTGAGAATACTGCCGACACTGCCAATACTGAGCATACTGCCGATACTAACCAGACTTAAAATGCTGCTGGCACTAGCGAGACTTAAAATACTGCCGGCACTGCCTAAACTCAAGATACAGCGATAACTAGCTTTGCTCAGATAATTAAGACCGGAAATCATTTTAAATCGGGGAAAGATTGGGGAATAGTTAGGGAAGTATTTTGCCAAACCTGTTTTGACACTCCCCGCTCTAAAGAGACGGGGATTCTTGGTTCACAGAGATTACTTGCTTAAACAGAATTGCTTCTGAAAAAGTAGAGGTATTCTCTCCCCAAGCGTTTATTGGATCGAGCCCAAAGGTTCCGGTATGCCCTACCGTACTTAGTCCCCTTTTAAGGATGTTGATTGCGGCGTTTTCATCCCTATCCAAAACACATCCACATTTGCACTGATGGGTTCTAGTCGATAAAGATTTTTTGACAGTTTCACCACAGTTTGAACAGTTTTGGCTTGTATAATTCGGTGAGACAGCAATCGTTATCTTGCCGAATTTAACCCCAAAATACTCTATCCATTCCCGAAACTGATACCAGGCCGCATCATTTATCGATTTAGCTAGACAATGATTCTTGACTAAGTTCTTAACTCTTAAATCCTCGTAGGCTATCACATCGCTAGAGTGAACTACGCACCTTGCTAATTTCACAGCAAAGTCTT
>NZ_JACJSW010000021.1:0-3536 GCF_014698375.1 Microcystis flos-aquae FACHB-1344
ATCCAATAAACGCTTGGGGAGAGAATACCTCTACTTTTTCAGAAGCAATTCTGTCTAAGCAAGTAATCTCTGTGAACCAAGAATCCCCGTCTCTTTAGAGCGGGGAGTGTCAAATCGGTAAACGCTGAATATCTCGGTTAGAACCAATCACCACCATTGCTAAATCCTTGTGTAATCTTTCTTGGGGATTGGGGTTAATCTTGAATTTTTCCGCATTACCGACAGCGACAATATTTAACCCATAACGATTACGAATTTCTAACTCTGCTAGGGTTTTACCGTGAAAAGCTTCCGGGACTTTTAACTCGACAATACTATGTTCGGGATCGAGATCAAATCGTTCTAAAATTGATGGTCTAGTTAAACGGTGCGCTAACTCACAACCAGCATCGTATTCGGGAAAAACTACTAAATCTGCACCAACTTTTTTGAGTAATTTTCCATGGATTTCTGTGGAGGCTTTAGCGGCGACAAAATTAACCCCCGCTTCCTTACAATTGAGAGTAGTAATGATACTTTCTTCCACGTATTTACCAATAGCGACAATCACCGTATCGGTTTCAAAAATTCCCGCTTCTCGCAGGGCGTTAGGTTTGGTAGAATCAAGCTCGATCGCATTATCTACTATTCGATCGGATAACGCTTGTGCTACTAATCCTTCGTCAATATCTGTCGCTACCACTTGATAACCTTGTTTGCGTAAGGTTTCACAGACGGCGCGCCCAAATCTGCCTAATCCGATGACGGCAAATTGACGATTTTGGGGACGCATACTACTAAAAAATTTAATTGATTGCATAATTTTAAGTTAAACTGTTACGCATTTAAAATGCTAGTGTCAATGAGTGAGGAGACAGGAGAAACTGATAACTGATAACTGATAACTGATATTAATTATCCCACTAAAAGGTTTTCTTCGGGGTAATTAATAACTGTTGGTTTCGGATCGCCGATGATAGCCGCTATTAAAAGTATAACTCCCACCCGTCCCAGATACATCATAAAAACAATAATTAACTTAGAAATCGGCGATAAAGCGGCGGTTATACCCATAGATAGTCCGACAGTTCCAAAGGCAGAAACTACCTCAAAAAACAGTTGAATCATTTGAAAATCTGTCTCCACAAATGAGATAGCTAGGGTGGAGATAATAATCGCTATAACTGAACCAAAAACCACCGCCATTGACTTTAAAATTAACGGCATAGGAATGCGTCTTTGATAGAGAGTCACTTCTTCACGACCTCTTAAAACCGAGCGGGTACAGTTATATAAAATCCTAAAAGTTGTGGTTTTAATACCGCCGCCTGTACCGCTAGGACTGGCTCCTATAAACATGAGAGCCATGGTAATTGATAAACCTTCTACGGAAATTTTACCGATATCAATAGTATTAAATCCTGCTGTTCTCGATGTTACCGATTGGAACCAAGCAGCCAGCAATTTATCTTTAATTGATAAATTAGCCAAAGTGTCACCATTTCCCTGTTCAGTAAATAAAAAAGCCAATGTTCCCATCACTAATAAAAATATAGTTGTACTGATAGCAACTTTATAGTTAAGAGAAAAAACAAAGCCTTTTCTTTTATATCGAAAGCGGTGAATAGACCAAGTATAAAACTCGATAATTACTTGATAACCGATACCTCCAAAAATGATCAATCCTGTGATAGCTAAGTTAATAATAATTGAGGATTGATAGGACATCAAGTTATCTTTAAACAAGCCAAAACCAGCATTATTCCAAGCACTAATACTATGGAATAAAGATAACCACACCGCAGATCTAAAATCATACTTTTGGGCGAAGACAGTTAACATAACCAAAGTTGCTGTTAACTCAAAAACTAAAGTAGTAGCAATCACTGATTTCATTAAACTTTGACTACCTTGTAGGAAAGGTCGATCAAAGGATTCTTGAATCGCTAACTTCTGTCTCAGGTCAAATTTTCGCCCAACTAATAACATTAAAAAAGTGGTAGTGGTCATATATCCCAGTCCACCCACTTGAATTAATAAAGCGATAAATAATTGACCCCAAAAAGAAAAATAAGTACCCGTATCTACTACTGCTAAACCCGTAACACAGACAGCAGAAGTGGAGGTAAAGAGGGCAACAATTGGGTCATTCCAAGTGCCGCTAGTGGTAGAAACAGGCAACATCAACAGGGAAGTTCCCGCTAAAATTACCGCAATAAATCCCAAGCAAATTGTCCGGGCAATCGTCATATAAATTCCTTAGTGAAAGTAGCTAAGAGAAGATTGTTGTTTGGCTAACACTTCTTGATAAACTAACTGTAAGCGATCGATATTTTTGCTGAGAGTGTAAGAGTCTAAAACTCTTTGACGGGCTTTTTGACCTAAAATTGTGGTTAATTCGGGATGATCTCGTAATACGGGCAAGAGAGTTTTTAATTGGGTAATTAGTCCTTTAGTATCTAGAACTATTCCCGCACCTTTTAACACTTCCCCATCGGCCCCCACATCCGTAGCCATACAAGCAACACCGCAGGCCATCGCTTCTAAGAGGGAAATCGATAAACCTTCCACTAATGAGGGTAAAATAAAGCAGTCAACCCCGCGCAAAATTTCAATTCGTTTATTTTCATCGCCGATAAAACCTAACCAGATAATACCATCTTCTTCTCCATAAAAAGGTTTAAGGGAAGGAGTTAACGGACCATCGCCCACAATGAGCAGTTTGCATCTATCACCTAAACTGGTTTTTTTCCAAGCTTTCAATAAAGATTCTACATTTTTCTCCGGCATGATCCGACCGAGATAAACAAATAAACAATCGGCATTATATTGAGCTTTAATATTCGAGGGTCCTGGACAATACTTATTAACATCAACCCCATTGGGAATAATTGCTAATTTTTCTTCGGGAACTCCCAATTTAACTAAAAAATCCCGTTGAGAGGTGGAAAAAATAATTACTTTATCGTAATTAGCTAAAAAAGGGGCGTGTAGTTGGTAGGTTAATAATTGGGTACTAGAGATGAGATTGCGAATTTTACTATCAAAAGCCGGGTGAAAAGTCGCCACCAGAGGCAAATCTAAAGACTCACAAATTTCCGGTAGCAGAAAATCGAGGGGAGACAGGGGTAAGGACGCATGAACTAGATCCGGTTTCAGTTCCCTGAGTTTATCCTGTAGAACCCGACTCGATTTCAGGGTGGGAATAGTATAGACTTGGGAACTATAGAGACGTGGCAGGGTGATTTCGTCGTAAAAGTCGGGCCAATCGCTGACAGTGGGTTTTTCGGAAGAAAAATGCAGAAAACTGACTTGATAATCTCGATCGAGCAGGGAATTAGTCACTTCTCGCCCATAGGTAACGTTACCGCAAAAAGGAGATTTTTTTCCTAACCAGGCAATGTGCATTGAGATTCTCTTAAGAAAAAGTTAATTTAGCCAAATATCACTTTACCAAATTGTCTGTCAAAAGTTGATAAAGAAGCCTAGTCTCATAAAACAGTAAGCGGCACAGTCCATCCTTACCTAGTGCCTTAAAACTGGGTAACTCTTTCTTT
>NZ_JACJSW010000210.1:0-47424 GCF_014698375.1 Microcystis flos-aquae FACHB-1344
TAGCGTTAATTTTAGTCCCGACGGCAAGACATTGGTGAGCGGTAGTTGGCAGACTATCAAACTCTGGAATGTAGAAACAGGCCAAGAAATCCGCACCCTCAAGGGGCATGATAGCTATCTCTCAAGCGTTAATTTTAGTCCCGACGGCAAGACTTTAGTGAGCGGTAGTCAGGACAACACCATCAAACTCTGGAATGTCGAGACAGGAACAGAAATCCGCACCCTTACGGGGCATAATAGCCCTGTCAATAGCGTTAATTTTAGTCCCGACGGCAAGACATTGGTGAGCGGTAGTTGGCAGACTATCAAACTCTGGAATGTAGAAACAGGCCAAGAAATCCGCACCCTCAAGGGGCATGATAACTGGGTCAATAGCGTTAATTTTAGTCCCGACGGCAAGACTTTAGTGAGCGGTAGTCAGGACAACACTATCAAACTCTGGAATGTAGAAACAGGCCAAGAAATCCGCACCCTCAAGGGGCATGATAGCACTGTCATAAGCGTTAATTTTAGTCCCGACGGCGAGACTTTGGTGAGCGGTAGTTGGGACAACACTATCAAACTCTGGAATGTAAAGACAGGCAAAGAAATCCGCACCCTCAAGGGGCATGATAGCTCTGTCATAAGCGTTAATTTTAGTCCCGACGGCGAGACTTTGGTGAGCGGTAGTTGGGACAACACTATCAAACTCTGGAATGTAAAGACAGGCAAAGAAATCCGCACCCTCAAGGGGCATGATAGCTCTGTCATAAGCGTTAATTTTAGTCCCGACGGCAAGACTTTGGTGAGCGGTAGTGGTGACAAGACTATCAAACTCTGGAATGTAAAAACAGGCAAGGAAATCCGCACCCTCAAGGGGCATGATGAGCCTGTCAATAGCGTTAATTTTAGTCCCGACGGCAAGACTTTGGTGAGCGGTAGTAATGACAGCACCATCAAACTCTGGAATGTAGAAACAGGCCAAGAAATCCGCACCCTCAAGGGGCATGATAGCTCTGTCAATAGCGTTAATTTTAGTCCCGACGGCAAGACTTTGGTGAGCGGTAGTGGTGACAAGACTATCAAACTCTGGAATGGGTCAACAGGCGAAGAAATTCGCACCCTCAAGGGGCATGATAGCTCTGTCATAAGCGTTAATTTTAGTCCCGACGGCAAGACTTTGGTGAGCGGTAGTGAGGACAACACTATCAAACTCTGGAATGTAGAAACAGGCCAAGAAATCCGCACCCTCAAGGGGCATGATAACTGGGTCACAAGCGTTAATTTTAGCCCCGACGGCAAGACATTGGTGAGCGGTAGTTGGGACAACACCATCAAACTCTGGAATGTAGAAACAGGCCAAGAAATCCGCACCCTCAAGGGGCATGATAGCGGTGTCTATAGCGTTAATTTTAGCCCCGATGGTAAGAAATTAGCGACCGGTAGTGAGGACGGGACTATCAAACTCTGGAATGGAAACAATGGCTGGGATTTAGATGGTTTAATGGGGCGTAGTTGCGATTGGGTGCGGGTTTATTTGCACAATCCTAATTCTGGCGTTAAGGAGGAGGATAGACATTTGTGTGATGGGATTGGTGAGGAGAAGTGATAATATAGTTACATATTATGGAGATTTAGAGAAGAAAATGATCTTACTCAATTATTGTGAAAAAGCTTTACAAAAAGCACAATACAAAAGGCTAAATGACGGTACTTGGTTTGCTGAAATAGAAGGCTTTCAAGGCGTTTGGGGAAATGGATTGACCGTTGAAGAATGCCGTCAAGACTTACTAGAAGTTCTAGAAGAATGGATCATTTTAAAATTACAAGATGGCGACCCTTTACCTATCATAGATGGATTAGAAATTAAAGTTACAACAGTTGCAGAAGTTTAGTTATGCCATCAGCAATTTCTCGCAGAAAATTAATCAGAAAATTGAAAGCTTTAGGTTACACAGGGCCTTTTTCTGGTAGTAAACATCAATTTATGAAAAAGGGTCAACATAAAATTCGCATCCCTAACCCTCATGGAAATCAAGAAATCTCTATAGATTTAGTTAAGGAAATTCTCAAACAAGCGGGTATTAGTGATGAAGAATGGGACAACAGTTAAACAGTATTGGTTATATATTTAGGATTTGATCTTTATGATTCTTTTCATATCGCTTGCGCCGAATATGCTAGGATAGACGTATTGCTAACCACCGATGACAGATTACTGAGAAAAGCCATAAAATACAGTAAATTATTGCAAGTAAAATTAGCAGAATTAAATATCTTAACCAATTAATAAAGCGAGAAAGTATGAGCAACCCTTCTCGCTTTATTATAACTAAACCAACGCCTCCACAGCTTCTGGAACCACTGCCGTCTCAGTTGTGGGATTTTCCCCTAGGTAAATTCCCAAAGAACGGGCTGTTTTCACGATAAAACCCTCAGGATCCACGGGATAGGCACAGCGATGCTCTTGATGACATTGTTTGATAATTTTGATCACTGGTTTCAGGGGCAAACTACGCACTTGTCCCCCGCGCCAAATCACCACGCGATCGAGTTTTCCCTGTTCGATTAATTCTACGGCCTTAATGCCGAAAGCCGTGGCTAACAGTCGATCCATGGCCAAAGGAGGACGACTTCTTTGCAGGTGTCCCAAAGACATGGCCCGCACATCCATGGAATTGAGATAACAGAAGACGGGATCGGTAACGCACAAAGAGCGAGTTTTGTCAAATATTAATTTTTCTAAATAATCGGCAATATACTTCTCTTTTTGGTTATCTTCGTTTTTAACCCCCTCAGAAATCACAATAAGAGCGAATTTACGACCTTGAGCGCGTAATTCTGCCAAATGACGACAACAACCGTCGATAATTTCGGGAGTGAGAGCCGGGGTTAATTCGGGAATAAAAATCGCATCGGCACCCCCAGCAATCCCAGCATGAAGGGCTAGATGACCGGCATCTCTACCCATCACCTGCACAATCATCACCCTTTCGTGACTAGCGGCGGTAAAGGTGAGATCATACAAAGCTTGGGTGACGATATCGACGGCAGTGGTAAAACCGACTGCCCATTCCGTATAGGGAACGTCATTATCGATGGTTTTGGGAACCGCGATAATATTCCAATTGCCTTTCTGGGCGAGATCGTAGATGATATCGATGCTCCCATCGCCCCCGACGACGATCAGGGCATCTAATCCCAGCATTTCGTATCCTTGCAGGATTTTCGCAGCAATTTCTGGGTTTTCGGGATGTCCTTTGCTCAAAGAACCCAAGACACTACCACTAAGAAACTGCAAAACGTCTAATCCTTTCAAGACCCCGGGTAGGTTATAGCCATGCTGAGTCAGGATCAAATCTTGGGGGTGATATTTCCCCTCGGCAATCTGCATAAAACCGTCGGTCCCGTAGGGAATGCCGTACACATCCCAACCCTTGAGTTTTGATGATTTCACCACGGCACGAATTACCGCATTTAACCCCGGGCAATCGCCACCACTGGTCAGAATGCCGATTTTTTTCCTTTGATTCTCGTTCATGGTTATATCCTCCAGGATTTTTTTTTCTTTGTCGGGAGTCGGGTGGGTGTTAGGGTTTTGGGGTGTTAGGGTTTTAGGGTTTTAGGGTTTTAGGGTTTTAGGGTTTTGGGGTTTTGGGGTTTTAGGGTTTTAGGGTTTTAGTTGAAATTCCCCATTCCCCCATTTCCCCATTTCCCCATTTCCCCATTCCCCCATTCCCCCATTCCCACTTCCCACTTTTATTTGCTGGTGGTTTGAAAACGTTTCCAAACAGGTTCGTAACTTTGCAGAGCTTTCATATACTGTACCCGTTCAAAAGCAGTCGGATCTGGACAATTCATTTGACTCATACTGCCAATTAACTGCTCGATCGATTCGTACTCATTTTCTTCCAACCAATGCAATAAACCCTGTTCGATCTTGGTAATTTCCTCCAAACCGTGGCGTAATAAAACACTAACTAACATGGTCGCTTTTGCCCCCACCATCATCATTTTGATCACGTCGATGGCGTTATGAATACCACTGGTAGCGGCAAAATCCGTCGGTACACGACCGTAAAGCATGGCAATCCAGCGCAGGGGTAAACGCATCGCTTGGGGATTACTGAGGATAATATTGGGGTGAACATCCAAGGTTTCTAAGTCGATATCCGGCTGATAGAAACGGTTAAATAATACCAACCCATCGGCCCCCGCTTCCGCTAATTGTTTAGCCATATTGGCCGTATTGCTAAAGTAGGGACTTAACTTCATCGAGACGGGAATTGATACCTCCGATTTGACAATTTTGAGGATATCAATATAGTTTTGTTCGACGTGATTTCCGGTTAATTCCAGGTCGTTGGGAACATAATAAACATTCAACTCCAAAGCATCAGCGCCCGCTTGTTGAATTTGAATGGCATACTCCAACCATCCCCCAGAGGTCTCACCGTTGAGACTGGCAATAATGGGAATATCGACCATTTCTTTGGCTTTGCGAATATGGTTGAGATATTCGTCGGAACCAACGTGAAAAACCTCCGGTTCGGGAAAATAAGTCAAAGCTTCCGCAAAACTCTCGGCTCCGTGGGTAAAATGATGGTGTAGAGCCAGTCTTTCGTGTTTAATCTGCTCCTCGAAAAAGGAGTGTAAAACCACGGCAGCGGCTCCGAAGTCTTCCATTCTCTTGATATTGTCGATATCCTCGCTCAAGGGTGCGGCCGCACCGATAACTAGCGGCGATCGCAATTGCAAACCCATGTAGGTAGTGTGTAGATTCATAACTATTCGTTGCTCCCTGTACCTTTTGCTGCTAAATACTGATACATTTGCCAGCGCGTATCCACATCTGCTTGTGCTTCTTTGAGCAGACGTTTAGCTTCCTCCGGCTTACTGGTGGCCAACATCTTAAAGCGATTCTCCGAGTAGAGAGTTTGCGCTACGGTAAGCTTAGGCGCACGGCTGTCCAATTGTAGGGGATTTTTGCCTTCTTTAGCCAAATCGGGATGATAACGGTACATTAACCAGCGACCGCTTTCCACCACTTCTTTTTGATGGTTCATGGCGGTGGTCATGTTGATCCCGTGAGCAATACAGTGAGAATAGGCGATAATTAACGATGGCCCGTTGTAAGCTTCCGCTTCTAGGAAAGCTTTGATCGTTTGCTCGTTTCTTGCCCCCATAGCCACGCTGGCCACATAGACGTTACCGTAGGTCATGGCCATTAAACCGAGGTCTTTTTTCGGGCTGGGTTTGCCACCAGAAGCAAATTTAGCTACGGCGGCCCGAGGAGTAGCTTTCGAGGCCTGGCCGCCCGTATTCGAGTAAACTTCCGTATCCATGACCAAAATATTGACATTGCGACCACTGGCTAAAACGTGATCTAAGCCACCATAACCGATGTCGTAGGCCCAACCGTCACCCCCGACAATCCAGACGCTTTTCTTGACCAGATAATCGGCCACGGATAACAACATTTTCACCTGCGTGGTCGGGGTTAATTGCCCTAAACGGGATTTTAGGGCCTCTACCCGTTGCCGTTGTTCGTAAATTTCCGCTTCATCGACTTGGTGACAATTGAGAATATCTGCCGCTAGACTTTCTCCGATTTCACTAGCGAGGGTTCCTAACAGTTCTGCGGCAAATTCTGCCTGTTTATCGATGGAAACTCGGAATCCTAAGCCAAATTCGGCATTATCTTCAAAGAGGGAATTCGACCAGGCCGGACCGCGACCTTCGGCGTTAACTGCCCAGGGCGTTGTCGGTAAATTACCTCCGTAGATAGATGAACAACCGGTGGCATTAGCCACTATCATGCGATCGCCAAATAGCTGACTGACCAATTTAACGTAGGGAGTCTCACCACAACCGGCACAAGCGCCGGAAAACTCAAAGAGAGGTTCCTGCATTTGCTGATGGTTAATTTTATTGAGATTTAGGCTTAATCGGTCTGGATTAGGCAAATTAAGGAAGAAATCCCAGTTAACTCGTTCCTGTTCCCGCAGGGGCAATTGGGGAGCCATATTAATCGCTCTTAGACGCGGTTGCGATTTGTTTTTAGCGGGGCAAACATCAACACAGAGACCGCAACCGGTACAATCTTCGGCGGCCACTTGGATGGTGAATTTTAGCCCTTTCCAGTCGTGATCCTTGGCATTCGCGACTTTAAAGGTTTCCGGGGCCGTGGCTAATTCGGCCTCATCATAAACTTTCGAGCGAATAACGGCGTGGGGACAAACGAGAACGCATTTACCGCACTGAACACAGACATCCGCATCCCAAACGGGGATTTCTTGGGCAATATTGCGTTTTTCCCATTGGCTAGTGGCGGTGGGGTAAGTACCATCGTTGGGAAGGGCGCTAACGGGCAATTCATCCCCGTGACGGGCGATAATTTTGCCGAGGACTTCTCGCACGAAAGCGGGTGCAGTGTCGGGAATTGGTGGTCTTAATTCAAAAGCTTCAGGGGTGACAGTGGCGGGAATTGAGACTTGATAGAGGTGTTCTAGGGCAGAATCCACGGCTTTAATGTTCATCTGCACGATTTCTTCGCCTTTCTTGCCGTAGGTCTTGCGGATGGCTTTTTTAATTTGTGCGATCGCATCTTCCCGCGACAAAACCCCCGCTAGGGCAAAGAAACACACCTGCATAACGGTATTAATCCGACTGCCCATCCCCGCTTCTTTGGCTACTTGAGTGGCATTAATCGTATAAACTTGCAGATTTTTATCGATGATAGTTTGCTGGAGATGGCGGGGTAAGTGACTAAACACCTCATCCGGTGGATAGGGACTATTGAGGAGAAAAATTGAGTTCGATTTAGCGGTTTCTAGCAGATCAAATTGTTCGACAAATTCCCACTGATGACAGGCGATAAAGTTAGCATCGGTGATTAAATAGGTAGAGCGAATCGGATGGGGGCCAAAGCGTAGGTGAGAAACGGTGACAGACCCAGATTTTTTGGAATCATAGACGAAATAACCCTGGGCATAATTATCAGTATCTTCACCGATAATTTTAATTGAATTTTTGTTAGCTCCCACCGTACCATCGGAACCTAAACCGTAGAAAACCGCCCGCACTACTTCGTCCGGTTCGGTGGAAAAACTGCGGTCATATTCCAGACTGGAAAAGGTAAGATCGTCAACGATACCAATAGTGAAGTGATTTTTCGGTTTGTCGAGACTTAAGTTATCAAATATGCCAGCAATCATGGCTGGAGTAAATTCTTTGGAAGATAAACCGTAGCGTCCTCCCACAATTTTCGGCAGCTTCCCTTCGTAGTTTTCCATAAAGGCATTTACCACGTCTAAATATAGCGGATCGCCCCCGGCACCGGGTTCTTTACAGCGATCTAAAACGGCTATTTTTTTCACCGTGGTGGGCAGAGCTGCCAGTAATTTTTCGGCGGCAAAGGGACGATAGAGACGAACTTTTAAAACCCCAACTTTAGCCCCATTTTGATTGAGATAATCGACGGTTTCATGGACGGTTTCCCCTCCCGATCCCATTAACATAATCACTCTTTCGGCATCGGGCGCACCGTGGTATTCATAGAGATGGTATTGCCGTCCTGTTAATTGGGCAAAACGATCCATAATTTTTTGAGTGATATCGGGACAAGCATGATAGAAAGGATTGACGCTTTCCCTTGCCTGGAAATAAACATCGGGATTTTGTGCCGTGCCTCGTAAAACCGGTCGATCGGGAGTTAAAGCCCTTTGACGATGGGCAATAATTAGGTCTTCATCGATCAGTTCTTTGAGAGTTTCATCGCTAATTAATTCGACTTTTTGCACCTCATGACTGGTACGAAAACCATCAAAAAAGTGCAGAAAAGGAATCCTGGTTTCTAGGGTGGTAGCTGTGGCAATAGCCGCCAGATCTTGAGCTTCTTGAACGGAATTAGCCGCTAACATAGCCCAACCCGTACTTCTGGCAGACATGACATCACTATGATCCCCAAAAATTGACAATCCTTGGGCTGCTAAAGCACGGGCCGCCACATGAACCACTGAAGAGGTTAATTCCCCCGCAATTTTGTAGAAGTTGGGGAGCATTAATAATAATCCCTGCGAGGAAGTGAAAGTGGTAGTTAAAGAGCCTGTTTGTAGCGCTCCGTGCAGGGTTCCCGCTGCCCCACCTTCGCTCTGCATTTCGATTACGGAAGGGATGGTTCCCCAGAGATTAGCTCTGCGTTCGGCCGCCCAACTATCGGACCATTCACCCATAGGCGAGGAGGGAGTGATAGGATAAATAGCGATCACTTCACTGAGACGATAGGCAACGCGTGCAACAGCTTCGTTACCGTCTATGGTTGCATAGGTTTTTGTGGTCATGTGTTCCCCTTAGTTTTTACGATATTTGTCGGGATTTTAAGTTTTTTTACGGCTCAATTTCGCACTAAATATCCTCTCGTTTCCCTGACAACCGAAGGATTTTCTTGAGCGTCGCTTTTGACTCCCTATCTACTATTGGACGCTTACGGCAGACAGGCTTAAGTAGAGCAATTTTTCTGTCTCCACCTCGATCATTATCCAGATTCTCGGCTTTCTAGCAATTCGTTATTTTTTCTTAATACGCTGCTGAGTTTGCCAGCAACCGACCCTGGGATTAATTAATATTCAGAATTGAGATAAAAATTAATGATACTTTTAAAAAAAAAGTGCTAGGTCAGAAGATAAGCTGTTGACTATCTAAATTACTCGTTAAGACTGCATGGGAGAAGGGAGAAGGAATTATGAATTATTAATTAGGGTTTGCGGCAAAAAGTTTTTCGGTGGTGGCAGGGTGTGGGGTGTAGGGTGTAGGGTGTGGGGTGTCGGAAGAATAAATAGAAATAATCTCCTGTCTCGGAGTCTCCTGTCTCGGAGTCTCCTAACCAAGCACGACAACTTTTGATTTTTGGAAGAGATCTAATAACCAGTTGATTTAGTCAGCCGATGAAGTTAAGATGTACTAGGTTAAACACAAATGAACTAAAGTACAAATTATCTTAACCCAAGCATAGGAAAATAGATCATGACTAACCTCGAATCCCTTACTCAAGCGCAACAGGAGTTGTACGACTGGCTAATTGAGTATATTCGCACTACTCAACACGCCCCTTCCATCCGGCAAATGATGCGAGCGATGAATTTACGCTCTCCCGCACCGATTCAAAGCCGTTTAGAACGTTTACGCGCCAAAGGCTATATTGATTGGACAGAAGGAAAAGCACGCACCCTGCGGATTCTCAAACAACCAGTGCAAGGTTTACCGGTTCTGGGTGCGATCGCTGCTGGTGGTTTAGTGGAACCCTTCACCGATGTGGAAGAAAAACTCGATCTTTCTAACCTGTTGCAACGCAGCCAAGACTGTTATGCTCTGCGGGTTTCCGGAGACAGTATGATCGAGGATCATATTGCCGATGGGGATCTGGTGATTATGCGTTCTCTCACGGGTAATGAAGCGGTGTCCAATGGGGAAATCGTCGCCGCTAGAGTCGAAGGCCACGGCACTACTTTAAAACGTTTCTACCAAGAAGGAGAAATCATCACTCTCCAACCCTCTAATCAAAAATATCAACCAATTACAGCCAATACCGAACAAGTACAAGTGCAAGGGGTTTTGGTTGGTGTTTGGCGCGGTTATTAGCCAAAACTGGGGCGCACTTAAGCGCCCCGATCATTTTTCCTCTCCTTGGCTTCTGGAAAAGAATCGGGTGGGCCAACTAGGATAATATAAGGGTTTCAGCCTATCCCGAACTCAGGTGTTTTAACTTTTATGCCCAAAAAACAGAAATATCCCCATCTCTTGGGATCAAAATGGACGGCAAAACAAAAAACATGGGGCTGGCGACATTTTCAAGTGGTCAATCGTCAAAATCGCGGTCAATGGGTTTTTGCTGAATTAGTCGCTTCCTGCGATCCGACTGTCCGCTTCTGGATTAATGCTAAACAGTTGCAAGATGCGAATCTTTGGCAATCAGGTTGGCAAACCCTAACGGAAATGAACCAACCCGACAGCACCGACGAGATTATTGTTAATTAAGTAGGTAGGCGTTAAAAATTATCAGATGCCCCCCTTATTAAGGGGGGATTAAGGGGGGATCGAACCTAAAATCCATTTTTAATTTAATTATAACCAGCTACTTAAATGCAGTACAGCCTATTACTGTTCCATAAAAGTCCGCACCGTACCATCAGAACCAAGAACTAGACGCAATTGAGGATTACCAGGGATATCGAGGGGAGAAACAAAAGGTTGATTGAGCAGGGGCATATTAGTGCGATCGAGATAGATTTTCGCCGCCTGTCCCAGGGGAATAATCTGTTTTAGGGAACCATCCTGATTTAAGACCAAACGGTACTCTAGAGTATGCTTGAGACTTTCCGGCGGTTGCCAACGGGATTGAAAATATTCTCTGGTTTCTGCCACTTGGGGAATGGTATCTAGTAAATTCGTCTCTGGGGCTTTAGCGGTACTTGTGGGCGGTTTGGGGTCTAAATTGGCATTTTCGGGGTTAATAGGGCTTATAGGCGGTAAATTGGGCAATTTTGGCGGTGCTGGAGTCGGATTCATCGTGGTGGGGGGAAGATTTGCCAGTGCATTTGTACCCTGAGCGCCAGTGACGGGGGGGGCAGTAATCGGGATTTTCTCATTATTCGGTTCAATTACGATCGCCGTGCCGCCAGGGAGCGAACCCGTGACTGGTGGCGGCGGTAAAGTGGGCGGCGGAATCACTAGGGGGACGCTAGAGGGGCGTACTGGCACTGGAACGGTTCCCACGGGCGGCGGTGGCGGTAAAGGGGTTTTATTGCCCAAATTTGCCGGTAACTGCGGGTTTGGGGCGGCCGTTCCCGTGGGGGGTAAAGGCAGCGTTGGCAAGGGTTGGGGAATCTTGGCACTATTGGGATCAGTGGTTAAATCATTGTTGGCCACTTGTTGCTGTTGATAAAATGCGATCGCTATTCCCCCGATAGTTATTAGGGCTGAGGCGATTAATCCCGTCCACATCAGGGCATTTTTTCGAGTTTTCTGGCGAATTAATGGGGGTATTAGGGGGCTTTCATGGTTATATTCCCCTAAAGCATTGGCTAGATCGAATAATTGCGATGTGGTTAATTCGATCTCCTGTTTATCCCGATCGGTTAGCAGGGAACCTAAAAATAATTGATGCTGCAGAAGTCCCTGACAACGGAGAGAGGGTAAGGAGGGGAGATGGCTTTCGGGGGAACCACTAGCCACGAAAGAGAGGGTAGAAACGGGACTAGAGAGTAAATTCTGCACATAATTAGCGACAATTTCCCCTAGGAGTTGTAATTGTGTGCGATCGCCTTTGATCGTCACCTGTTTTTCCTCACTCAATCTAGGATCATCAAAGCGCAATTGAAAGTGGGCATCGTTTAAGACATTTTTACCTAGCCAAACCGCCAGAGGCGAACTATTTCCCCAAATTTCTAGGGTACAGGTGGGGGGTGTATATTTGCGAATTAGATTACTCATTTTTAGTTATCGGTGGGAATTATGAATTATGAATTATGAATTATGAACTGGGAAGAATAAATAAAAAATAATCGCCTGAATACTGACTCCTGAATACTGACTCCTGAATACTGACTCCTGATAGCCTTTTTACTTTTTACTTGCCAAAAGGGTGTGCCAGAGAAGGAGATGACTGCGGGGGCTGCTGTAGAACAATAAATCGATTAATAATTTCCAAGCTAGGGAAGTTAGGCTAGAATCACTGAGATTATTTTCCGATATTTCTGGGTATTTTAAGCGAAAATTAGCGATATAATTGCCCAAAAGCGTGGTTTTGACTGGTTCTTGTCCTTGAGTTCCCACTTGTTCCAAGAGAATTACGGCGCGACGGATTAACTCTTGCTTTTTTTGGGCTAGATGACAGAGGAGGAGAACTAGAGAACGGATGTCCGCTAGGGAGAGGTTTGACTGGGGTTGCCAGTAGTGGGCAACTAGGCGATCGCTTGTATCCAGATCTAAGGCTAATTCTTGGGCTGCTTGGGTGATAGACTCGGAGTCTAAATTAGCTAGAGAGACTAAAGCAACCAAAATCAGGTTTAAATAGCTATTAATATTCTCTAACTGCTCGTTACTGGGTGAGATAGCTAGGGGTAAATCCTCACCCGTGGAGGACTCGGCAGACTGAGGCATAGTCAAGGACATAGATAATAAGGAATTGCCAGCAGAAAAACTTGGTTTTAGGAGAAAAAATCACTGGTTCTAAAGTGTCATCGCCAATTTTGGCTCTGAAACCCCGTTCTCAAAGGACGGCTTTACTATGAAATAGTAGCGCATTTACACGATATATGCTAGAATGTGAGATATGGAGAAAGCCTATTCGTTTCGATTTTACCCCACAGCAGAACAAGAGTCGCTATTGCGGCGCACCTTGGGCTGTGTAAGATTAGTTTACAATAAAGCTCTCCATCTCAGAACACAAGCTTGGTACGAAAGACAAGAAAGAGTAGGATATACTGAAACTTCTTCAATGCTAACCGATTGGAAAAAACAAGAAGAATTAGAGTTTTTAAACGAAGTTAGCTGTGTACCTTTACAACAAGGGTTAAGACATTTACAAACAGCTTTCACTAACTTCTTTGCTGGTCGTACTAAGTATCCTAACTTTAAGAAAAAACATCAAGGAGGAAGTGCCGAATTTACCAAATCTGCTTTTAAGTTCAAAGACAGACAAATCTATTTAGCTAAATGCACAGAACCTTTACCTATTCGATGGTCAAGACAAATACCAGACGGATGTGAACCAAGTACAGTAACGGTCAGATTACATCCCTCTGGACGTTGGCATATCTCAATAAGATTTGATGACCCAACGATTAAGCCTTTACCAGTAACAGATAAAGCCATTGGAATTGACTTAGGAATTAGTAGCCTCGTGATTACCAGCGATGGCGATAAAGTATCTAATCCTAAGCATTTTAAGAAACATTATCAGAGGTTGCGAAGAGCATCGAAAAATCTTTCTAGAAAACAGAAAGACTCAAAGAATCGAGAAAAGGCAAAAATCAAAGTAGCCAAAATTCACGCTCAAATCACCGATAGCAGGAAAGACCATTTACACAAGCTAACCACTCAATTAGTTCGTGAAAACCAAACGATTGTGGTTGAGAATTTAGCCATCAAGAATATGGTCAAAAACCCGAAATTATCTCAGGCAATATCTGATGTAAGCTGGGGAGAAATCACCCGACAATTAGCCTATAAATGCCGTTGGTACGGGAAAAATTACATCGAAATAGATAGATGTTTTCCCAGTTCTAAACGGTGCAGTAATTGTGGGTATATTGTGAAAAAGCTGCCGTTAAATGTTCGAGAGTGGGACTGTCCGAACTGTGGGACGCACCATGACCGAGACATTAACGCCAGTAAAAATATTTTGGCCGCAGGGCTTGCGGTGTCAGTCTGTGGAGCGACCATAAGACCAGAACAGAGTAAATCTGTGAAGGCAGGTGCGAAAAATCCTTCGGGAAAGAAGCAGAAACCTAAATCGTGAGGTTTGGGAATCGCCGTCCGTTTTACGGCGGCGAGGATGTCAAATAATTTAGATTGTTCTTTTCTTGCACGTCCGCTCACCGATTGCCTCCCAGCCAATGAGTTTAGAATCCGCTACCGATGAAGTCATTAAGCAAAATTTAGAACAATTTCTAATTGTTTTGTCCGTTTCCCTGAGTGTGGCCACGGTTTCGAGGATTTTTAGCTGGTTTCGCCAAATTCCTTACACCCTATTGTTAGTGATAGTCGGTTTGGGTTTAGCTTTTATCGATATCCGTCTGGTGAACCTATCCCCCGAACTGATTCTAGAAATTTTTCTGCCCCCTTTGCTATTTGAAGCCGCTTGGAATACACGCTGGCGAGATCTGAAGGATAATTGGATTCCCGTCAGTCTTTTCGCTATTGTCGGCGTAATTATCTCGATTTTCGGGGTTGGTTTTGCCCTAGATGAATTGACCAATTTACCCCTATTTACGGCCTTATTAGTGGGTGCGAGCCTTTCTTCTACGGATCCCGTCGCTGTTGTCGCTCTTTTTCGCGAATTGGGGGCCAGTAAAAACCTCACCGTGCTTTTGGAAGGGGAAAGCTTATTTAATGATGGGGTCGCTGTCGTCGCTTTCGCTCTTTTGGTGGAAATTCCCCTCGGTGCTAGTGGTCTATCCTTGGAGACAACCATTAGCCGGATTGCCGCTTTTATCGGTATCGGGGTGGCAGTGGGTTGTTTAGTGGGTTTTGGTATTTCCTATCTGACTCAACGTCTCGATTTACCCCTAGTGGAACAGTCTTTAACTCTTGTGTCCGCCTACGGTGCTTATTTATTAACCGAGGAGTTCGGGGGTTCGGGGGTAATCGGAGTGGTGACTACGGGGATTATTTTAGGGAATTTTGGCTCTAGAATTAGTATGAGTCCCCGTACCCGCCTATTAGTCACGCAATTCTGGGAGTTTCTCGCTTTTTTTGTCAATTCGATCGTTTTTCTCCTCATCGGCGATCAGATCCGTCTCTCCAGTTTAGCCGATAATCTCAATTTAATTTTTATCACGATCGCTGCCGTGGTAGCGGCCCGTTTTCTGGCTACCTTTGCTTTGGCAACTGTTAGTAATGCCTTGATGGAAACTAAAATTAATTGGCGGGAAAAAACGGTTTTATGGTGGGGAGGTTTGCGCGGTTCCGTTTCTATTGCCCTAGCTTTAAGTGTGCCGGTTATTTTTCCCAATCGTCAGGATATCATCGATATCGTCTTCGGAGTTGTTCTCTTTACCCTTTTGGTTCAGGGATTAACTATTCAAACTTTCCTATCGAGATTAGACTTGATCGGTGATCAACCAATTCGAGAAAACTATGCGGAACTTTTAGCCCGACGGGTAGCTTTAAAAAGGGTTTTAGACTATCTTTCTAAGTTAGATAAATCTCCCGATGTTGCCCCCGAATTCTTTAGTTATGAGCAGCATCTCGTCAAAGAAAAGTTAAAGACTGTAGAAGCGGAAATACAATCTCTCAACGATAGTTATCCCCAATTACAGCTATTGACAATGGAACAACTTCGGGAAACCCTCCTAGATATCGAAGCTGATACCTACGCTGAATTTATTCGATCTGGCCGTTTAACTAGCAATTTATCCCCCGTCCTCCAAGAAATTCTCGCTGAAAGTAAAATTACTGATCAGTAGGACTATGTTGGGGTATATACAATCAATCTCAATTCTCCTAACGACCAACGACTGGGTTTTATGACAAAAACCCCTTCATTAATTGCAGGGGTTTTTGTGGGGTTTTATGGGGGATTTTAGGAGACTTTTGTAGTTTCTTTTTCAGTGGATTGGGAGGGTTTCAGTTTGCGTTTGAGGGTGGAAGCTGCGCCGAGTGTGCCGAGGGCGAGGAGACTGAGGATGGTAGAGGGTTCGGGAACATGGGTAAAATTAACTGAAAGAACCCATCCAGATTTATTTTTAATATCAAATGATGCGTCCGTGAAATCTCCTGGATTGAACTTTTTATAACTAAACTTGAACAAATCTAGATGGTTTGTAGGTTCGTGAGGATCTGTCAATTGTACCTGTGAAGGTAATACACGATTTAGACCAAATTGAAGCCCAGTTAGATTAGTGGGTTCGTCATGAGGAGCTATGTTATGTTTGATATCAGAGACAAATATATTATTTCCATAACTGCCTCCTAAATCTACAGGAAAATTAATTTTTCCCTGTGTTTGTTCCCGTGCAGTTACAGACCAATGAAAACCAATTGTGTCACCCCCACCATTTTGAGGATTTAAATCCCAAAACAAGTCCGCCTTAAATAAAGGTTTCGTATCAGTACGAATAATAGAGCCAATATAACCAGCTTTAGACTCTTCAGAAATACATAAAGATAAGCTGTACAAAATTAAGCTACTAGCGAAGATGTTTATTGCTAACTTTTTACTCATTTTAACAAAAGCTCCTTTTTGAACTGGCGGTTTTACAAGGATGATACACATCCCCCCCCCCACAACTGTATCAAAAGTTACAATTTAATAAATCTTTATATTCTTCTCCCTGGCTTAGGGATTCATAGGGGAAAGAGTCTCAGGTATTTTCCCCTGTTTTACTGCTTCTCAGGCGACCGATCGCCTTCCGTGAGGGATTGTGGCGCGGTGTGTCAGATTCGGTAATAGGGTTCAAAATTTCGCTAACATTGTTAAGTAGCTGGTTATAATTAAATTAAAAATGGATTTTAGGTTCGATCCCCCCTGCCCCCCTTGATAAGGGGGGTGCCGATAGGCGGGGGGATCTGATGATTTTTAACGCCTACCTACTTAGGTGATTATTTATTATGAGTATGTCGAGAGAGGAACAATTAAAGCTCCTTGGTCAGATGAAAGATTCTGATATAGATTATTCAGATATAGCTGCTACTGATGCCGAATTTTGGCAAGAAGCTACTGTAGAAGCTGCCCGTTGGATGGTATCGAGGGAAACGCCCATCGCCAGTAGGGGCAATTCATGAATTGCCCCTACTCCGTACCTACCAACTGGGTTTTAAGTTTTATGATGCCTTACATCTGGCTTTTGCTGAAGCGGGGGGCGCTGATATTTTCCTGACCACCGATGACAGGCTGCTGCGAAAAGCTCAACAATATAGAGATTCAATTAACGTAATGGTAGAGAATCCCTCGCTTTTAGCGATGGGAGTGTCAAAGGAGGATGGCAATGAAATTAGCTGAACTGAGAAAACAAGGATATCAAGCTTTAGTTGACTCTTTAGGGGTGGTGGGAATGCTCCGCTTCCTGCAACAATTGGAAGTCGGCCATGGCGATTACACCGCCGAGCGACACCAGTGGTTAGATGAACTGACCCTCGCCGATTTTCAGAGCTACGTTCAACAAAAGAAAAGTATCAATGGTGGGGAGTTAGGGGGTTAGAAGGCAAGAACTGGCTCTTCTGGTTTCTGTGTGGAAACGAGGTCTATACTGATAGAATATCCGCCAAATAGCACTGAAAGTCTTGCCTGATCAGCATTTCACGATTCCATAGGCAAAAATTATCAGACAAAATCGAGAAGAGCCATTAATTCTGTCGGGGTGATTAGAAAGGAATATCGTCTAAATTTTCCTCCACTGGTGTGTCGCTAGGTTGCCAAGCGGAAGGATTAGAAAGTTCATAGGATGCGTCGTATTCAAAATCCCCAGTGGAGACAGGTGCGACGGGTTTTTCCACCTCGGTTTTATTCGATTTGTGGGTATTGATTGGCACGACTTTTTCCGGAGTCGGGGCTGCCATTTCACCGCTACTCATGCTGCCGTCAAGATGATAGAGATGACTAATGACTAATTCGGCCCGTTTTTCCTTAAAACCTTCGGGACGATCGATCGTCTGCATCGAGAGACGACCTTCTAAAATTACCTGATCACCTTCATGATAATTCTGAGCGACTTCTGAGGCCAAATTTCCCCAAGCTACGGCCCTTAAATTAGTCGGGGTTGCCTCGGCACGATTGGCAGAAAACTCGACTAACATTTGAGCGTAGGGAGTTTGATTATCTTGGGTATAACGTAATTCGGGACGACGGACAATTTTAGCCATTAAAATGCAACTGTTCATGGTCGAAAATTAGTCTGAATTTTTCTAATAGCACCATTGTACTGAAAAAGTACAAGGATCACCACTGGGGAGGTTGGGGAATTTTATGGGACTCTGGTTAAGAAAAAATCTCTTTAACACTTGGTACAACGTCATCTTAACCCTTGCGGGTCTATTTCTCAGCCTCTGGGGGGGCTTAAGTTTTCTCGATTGGGCGATAAATCAGGCAAAATGGGCTGTAGTGACGGAAAATATCGGTTTATTTGTGGTCGGTCGTTATCCAGACCAGTCAATATGGCGAATTTGGCTGATTTTAACGATACTTGCGGCTTTATCGCTGTTTTCTTGGCAATTAAACCGGGGTCGCTTCCCCAATTGCCCCGCTTTTCTCCAACGCTGGTGGGGATTGCTCTGGTTATTGACTTTACCTTTAATCGCTTGGTTGCTATTGGGGGGATTATTTTTAAAGGCAATTCCCCTCGATGATCTCAGTGGTTTAATCTTAACTTTATTAGTAGCGATCGCCAGTATGATTTTATCTTTCCCCTTGGGGGTATTATTAGCCCTGGGGAGACAGAGTGAATTACCGGCAATTCGTTGGCTATCTATTGGCTATATCGAATTATTGCGCGGTTTACCTTTGTTGGGAATTTTATTCATGGCTCAGGTGATGTTACCCTTAATTTTACCCGCCGGGACGAGACCGGAACGGGTGATCAGAGCGATCGCAGGATTTACCCTTTTTGCAGCAGCCTATCTGGCCGAAAATGTCCGCGGTGGTTTACAAGCGATTCCCAAAGGTCAAGTTGAAGCGGCCAAAGCCTTGGGTTTAAAACCGATTTTCGTTTTATTATTGATCATTCTACCCCAAGCTCTAAAAGCGGTCATTCCCGCTATTGTTGGTCAATTTATCAGTTTATTTAAGGATACTTCTCTACTGGCGATCGTGGGGCTGGTGGACCTCTTGGGTATGGCAGGCTCGGTTTTAGCTAATCCGAAATTTATCGGCGATTATCCAGAGGTTTATCTATTTTTGGCGTTTATTTACTGGATTTTCTGTTATTCTATGTCCCTAGCCAGTCGTAGGTTAGAACAGCGTTGATTGGGGTGTGGGGTGTGGGGTGTGGGGTGTGGGGTGATGGGGTGTGGGGTGTAGGGTGTAGGGTGTAGGGTGATGGGGTGATGGGGTGTGGGGTGTAGGGTGTAGGGTGATGGGGTGATGGGGTGATGGGGTGATGGGGTGATGGGGTGTGGGGTGTCGGAAGAATAAATAGAAATAGTCTCCTGTCTCCCGTCTCCTGTCTCCTGATGACCGGCTACTAACCCCACCAACAGACTTATTCATCACACCCTACCTGGCTTTTTGTCATAAATATTGATATTATTTAACAATGAGCAGCAATTTATGGTAAATATATTTATTTAGGAGAGCGAGAAAATGGCTGGATTCTTTGGCCTGTTTGGCAATAAGACGAAATACGTCGATGAACCGATGGATATGAGCGCACCGGAACCGAAAGAGGCTTTTTACTTGGAACCCGATGACGCTAAAACTCTCGGTGATATCGACTTTATGCGGACACCGATCACGATCCGACGTACTTTCCCGAAAACTGCCTCGAATAAAAAGGGTGGCGAATCGATTAAACAGATTTCTTCTATGGAAGTCAGCAAAGTCACCGATAACGGTATTGTGGCAAAATCGGCCACTTCCGAGGCTAGTAGTAAGGCTAACGCTGCTAATGATAACGTTCGTCGCGCTAACGATGACAATATCAATCCTTTCCTGAAAATGGCCCGCGAAATCAAGAAATAGTATAGTAAGGTGAGCATTGGCCACCCTTGATATCAAACTTTGGTGGGGAAAGCCCACCTTTTTTTATGACCATTATTAACGGAAAAACCAAGTTATTAGGCGTAATCGGCGATCCTATCGGCCATACTCTTTCTCCCCTCATGCACAATGCCGCTATCGATGCCTTGGGGCTAAATTATGTCTATCTTCCCCTACCGATCGCCCCGGAAAATTTGGCAACTGCGATCGCTGGTTTGTCCGCCATCGCTCTAGAGGGTTTTAGCGTCACAATTCCCCATAAATTAGCAATTATTCCCTTATTATCGCAAATTACCGAGAAAGCCAGGCTAGTGGGCGCAGTTAACACCGTCTGGCGCACGGAAACCGGCTGGCAGGGAACGAATACCGATGTGGATGGCTTTCTCGCACCCTTGAAATCCCTTGACAAAGATTGGAGTCGGGTGAATCCAGTTATTTTAGGCAATGGCGGCGCTGCCCGGGCGGTGGTGGTGGCTTGCGCCCAGTTGGGCTGTGGCGAAATTCATGTGGTAGGACGCAATCAAAAGAAATTAGATCCTTTTAAAGAAAGTTGGGCGAATACCAGCCTCTATGACCTCCTAGAAGTGCATAGCTGGGACGAATTAGAGGGGCTGGTATCCACCACAGAACTCCTGATTAATTCTACCCCCATCGGAATGTCCCCCCAGGGCGAACAATCCCCTGTTGAGTTAGAATTATTAGACCTTTTACCCCCATCGGCGATCGCCTACGATCTAATTTATAATCCCCGGCCGACCAAATTTCTCCGGTTGGCCCGGACTAGAGGGATCAGAATTATTGATGGGTTAGAAATGTTAGTTAATCAGGGAGCGATCGCACTAGAAATCTGGTTAGGTCAACCCGTCCCCGTCTCGGTCATGCGGGAAGCTTTGTTAAAACAATTCTAAATGCTAAAATCCTATTTCTAGCTTTATTTATGCCCCCTTCTAGCTCCTTTTGGAAAACTCTGAATAACTCGATTCTAGTGCGCTATCTATTATTATTTGGCTGTGGCTGGAGTCTAATTATCTTAATTAACTATTTCTACGGGATGATCGCTATTTTTACTGGTTCGGCAGTCCTGGCCGCCCTATTAAATTATCCCGTGGTTTGGTTATCCCGTTATCTACCGAGAGGACTAGCCATTGCTATTACCACCCTAGCAGCTTTTATCCTCCTATTTGGATTAGTCACAGGCATAGGATTAGAAGCAGTTAATCAGGGGAGAGGACTACTATTTAATCTTACCGATGCCCTGAGTCAAAAAGATTTTTTACCCTTTCAAGACTTTCTCGATCGGTTAGATTTGAATAAAATGGTGGGAAGCTTACAAACCGGTTTAGCCACGGGTTTATCGCTCGTACAGGGAGTTTTTTCCAGTGTCTTTACGGGCATTTTCGGGGCGGTGATCAGTGTTTATATGCTCATCGACGGTGATAAACTCTGGCGAAGTTTTTTGCAACTTCTCCCCATAGCATACCGGGAGCGTTTTGCCAAGTCTTTTCGACAAAGTTTTCTGGGATTTATTCGCGGGCAACTGTTGTTAATGCTCTTTTTATCGGTGACGAGTTTCTTAAGTTTTTCCCTATTAGGAATCAAATATGGGCTAATTTTAGCGAGCATTCTCGGTGTTATCGATGCTATCCCTGGTATCGGGGCAACCCTGGGCATTTTGTTGGTAACTATCTTGACTTTTACCTCCCAGGGACTAGCAATTGCCGTTAAAGCTTTTATTGTCTGTGTTGTCTTGGTGCAAATTCAAGATAATATTATTCGCCCTAAAGTTATGGGCAATGCCCTAGAATTAAACCCGGTAATTTTATTTTTATCTCTCTTTATCGGCGAAAGAGTTGCGGGATTATTAGGGGTTTTTCTCTCCATTCCTATCGCCGGAATGATTGCGATCTGGATCGGATCGAGCGAAGAAAAACCAATAACAGCTTTAGAGGAAAATCAGTTAGGAGAAAGTCAAGAGAATTAAGAGCCGATACCCAGTCTCTACTATACAATTAGAGAAATTTGTTATCTACAACACTCGATCGCTACCTAGGGTTTGCTGAAAAAGTAGGGGCGAAGCATTCGGATAGGAAATCTACGGTTTCAGCGATAGGTTATGCCCGAATGCTTCGCCCCGAAGAAGCAAGGTTTGGAACCACGATTCTCTCAAAATCTTGCACCTGTGGGAGCGAAACAAGCCACTAAAACCCTTACCTCGTCTATATTTCACATTTATTCAGCAAACCCTACCTATGGAAAACCTAGATTTAAAGAAATCCTCGCCCCTCTTATTTATCTCACCGTTTTTTCTCTGGGGAACAGCGATGGTAGCGATGAAGGGTGTTATCCCCCATACTACCCCCCTATTTATGGCGGGAATTCGCCTTGTCCCCGCCGGAATGTTAGTTTTAATAGTAGCTTGGTTTTTAGGTCGTCCTCAGCCCAAAACCCTGCAAGCGTGGCTATGGATTGCCCTTTTTGCTCTGATGGATGCCACTCTTTTTCAAGGTTTTCTGGCATTGGGATTAAATCGCACCGGGGCAGGGTTAGGATCGGTAATTATTGACTCCCAACCCCTAGCGGTGGCTTTAATGTCGAGTTGGCTATTTAAGGAAGTTATCGGTGTCTGGGGATGGTTGGGATTGGGTTTAGGAATTGGGGGAATTAGTTTAATTGGCTTGCCCGATCAATGGTTTTATGACTTTTTTGGACAAAAAGCGGTAAATATTGACTTTAGCTGGCAAGAATTACTAAATAGCGGCGAAATGCTGATGCTTTTGGCTTCCCTATCCATGGCGGTGGGAACAGTCTTAATCCGGTTTGTCTGTCGTCATGCGGATCCCGTCAGCGCCACGGGATGGCACATGATTTTAGGGGGATTGCCCCTATTTTTAGCTTCAGGTTTCACCGAATCCCATCAATGGCAGAATATAGATTTAAATGGTTGGTTAGCTTTAAGTTATGCCACGATTTTTGGTAGTGCGATCGCCTATGGAATATTCTTTTATTTAGCCGCCAAGGGCAATTTAACCAGTTTAAGTTCTTTAACTTTTTTAACTCCGGTTTTTGCCCTCACTTTCGGGAATTTATTCCTCGGTGAGATGTTAAGTGTATTGCAATGGGTGGGGGTATCTTTAACCCTCGTTAGTATTTATTTAATCAATCAAAGGGAAAGAATCGTCCCACAATTGCGGGCAATTTTTGCTAATCTTTCCTCACTTATACCCAAAAGCAACTAACTCAAATTCCGTGCGAATTACCTCGACTCTGGCAAAATTTGCTTCTTGGAATTTCTGGTTGAGATTTTGAGAGGTAAAACCAGTTTTGTGAGCCATATAGGGCATTCCGGGGACTTCTGTTCCCATGCCGTAAAACATCCATAAAGCTCGCACGGGACCACCGGGAGAAATATATAAAGGTTCATTTTCCATATCGCCTCTAGCGACAAATTCGGCGGCAGTTTGCATATCGGGAACCACGATCATCAAAAAGCCTTCGGGTTTAAGAATGCGTTTAAATTCCTCTAGGGCGATGGGAACTTCGTAATGATAAATATGTTCTAGATTATGACTAGAAAAAACCGCATCGACGCAGTTATCGGGAACGGCACTTAAATCAGTAATCGTTCCTAAAATATCTGGGTTAACAGCAGTATTGATATCGAGGCGAATTTCTTGCCAATTGCCATCGCGGAATAGTTGGGGTAAAGCTTCGGGATTATAGGGACCACAACCCACATTTAAAACCAGTTTTTTCGGGGATTTTAGCGCTGTTATCTCTGGGGGAGCATTCCAAGCTAATAAACAAATATTTTTCAAACCAAGCAAACCGTGATTAGCGACTTGATCATCTAAAATTATCTGGGCTTGGGGATGGGTTTTAAGAAAATCTTTTATCGCCTGTTGGAGAGCAGGATGCTGACATTTATTGATCATAATTAAAGCGGAATCAGACCAGAATTTTTTGGCTAAAAGTAAGGAGATCAAGAGCGATCGATAGTCTTCGTGGGCATCGTAGTAATAAACTCCCAGCTTTTCTTCACTGTTTAGTTCTTCGAGATCATCGAAAAAGTTTTCCGTTTCTTGATCGCTTAAAAATATTTGTTCTGATAGTTGAAAATCCTCCAAATCCTGGGATAATATAGTTAGTTTTTCTCCCGATGGATCGTATTTAAAAAAAGCTTCTACGCCATAACCGTAGCGATCGCTATTATCGCAGAAAGCGGCGACTAAACTACCGCGACGAAAACAACCCACTTGACAGTAAACCTCGTCCGGTTGCAGACAGGCAACGGCTAAATTGAGTAGGGGAAAGAGATTGCGATCGGGATAAGATGCGGTTTTTTGGCTTAAAAGGGTTAATTGCTCGGAAATAGGCGACATTAAAGCCGATCCCCAATCCTGATACTGTTGAGGCAGTTTTTCTAAGAATTTCTGTAAATCCATACCTTGCTTTCCCGAAAACTATAATCCTTTTCCACTATCGTAAATCATCGTGCTTGTCATCAGGCCACGGACTCATATTGTAGAAGAGTGCTAATCTAACTATTAGCCCATCAGCACAAGTAGAGGAACTTCTGATATGCCCGACAACCGTTTCCAGATCAAATTTTGGGGAGTACGGGGAAGTATCCCCTGTCCTGGTTCGGAAACCGTTCGTTATGGTGGTAATACTTCCTGTGTAGAGATGCAAGTCGGTGGAGAAAGATTAATTTTTGACGGTGGTACGGGGTTACGCATTCTAGGACAGTCTTTGATGGCAGAAAGTCCAGCGAAAGCCCATTTATTTTTCACCCACTCCCATTGGGATCATACTCAGGGTTTTCCTTTTTTTATCCCTGCTTTTATCCGGGGCAATACTTTTAAAATCTACGCAGTTCCCTCCCCCAACGGGGTGACCATGAAGCAAAGATTACACGATCAGATGTCACATCCCAATTTTCCCGTGCCTTTGCAGATTATGCGGGCCGATTTAGAATTTTATAATCTAGAAATGGGCGAAACCCTCCACTGTGGGGATGTCACCGTCGAAACCCGTCCTTTAAATCATCCAGGAGAAGCGGTGGGTTATCGGGTAAATTGGCAGGGTTTATCGGCAGCATATATTACCGATACCGAACATTTTCCCGATCGCCTTGATGATAACATTCTGGCTTTGGCCTGGCAAGCGGATGTAATGATTATTGATGCTACCTACACCGATGAGGAATACAACGATCCTAAGTATTCTAAGGTGGGTTGGGGTCATTCCACTTGGCAGCAAGCAGTCAAAATCGCCCAGGCAGCGCAAGTTAAGCAGTTAGTTCTATTTCATCACGATCCCGCCCATAATGACGATTTTCTTGATCGCATTGGGGAAGAGGCAAGAAAGATTTTCCCTGAAACTATTCTCGCCCGGGAAGGACTTTCGATCGAATTGCGGCCGGGAGATGATCAGATAGATGAAGTGTAATCTAAGTCACTGTTCCCCACCATGAAGATAACTGCTGTGGATGCTCAACAGCTTATCTCCGTGAGCGCAGATAGGATAGAATGGTATAACTTCATCTGGGATTTTCTCTGGTGCTATATTATAAAAATGTCCAATCAATCCTCACCTAACTCCACAGAAATACAAGCAATTTTTGATCAGATCGCTCCCGAATATGACCGCCTTAATCAAGAATTAAGTTTAGGATTACACCGCGTCTGGAAATTAATGACAGTCAAGTGGTGTCAACCCGAAAAAGGGGATTTTGCTCTCGATATCTGTTGTGGTAGCGGCGACCTGACTAACCTATTATCAAAACAAGTGGGTAAAACTGGCAAAGTGATCGGACTAGATTTTTCCCCACAACAATTAAAAATCGCCCGTCAACGTTTTAGCGCCACTAATATTAACTGGATGGAAGGGGATGCCCTCAATTTACCCTTTGCCGATTCTAGCTTTGATTGTGCCACTATCGGCTATGGATTACGCAATGTGGTCGATATTGCCCAATGTTTGGGGGAATTATACCGAGTCTTGAAACCGGGTGCTAAAGCGGCGATTCTTGACTTCCATCAACCTACCCAAACCATCGCCAAACTATTCCAAAACTGGTATCTCGATCATATCGTCGTTCCCGCCGCCGAGCGCTACGGCTTAACTGACCAGTACGCTTATATTAGTCCCAGTATCGATCGCTTTCCCCAGGGCCGAGAACAGGTAAAATTAGGCTATCAGTCGGGATTTTCCGGCGCCGTTCACTATCCACTCCTAGCAGGACTGATGGGAGTGTTAGTCTTGAAGAAATAACCTACTCACATTTCCGTTTATTTTTTGCTGCTAAATTGAATCTCCCTACTCTTTGGACATGGATCTTACCGCCGATCGCGGGGGCAATTATTGGCTATTTTACGAACGATGTAGCCATAAAAATGCTATTTCGTCCCTACAAAGCGATTTATATCGGTAAGCGTCCTCTTCCCTTCACCCCGGGGCTAATTCCTCGCAATCAAGATCGATTAGCTGTCCGGGTATCGGATACGATCATGGGTTCCCTGTTAACTCCCGAGGAATTACAAAAACTGGCTAAACGACTCCTCGACACCGAAAGGGTACAGGGGGCGATCCTCTGGCTGTTACAATTAGCTTTAAAACAAATAAAAGGCGATCGGCAAGCAAAAACAGCCGAGATTTTGGCGGCGATTCTTCACGATTTATTCGGGGAATCTTTAGCGAGATTACTAAAAGTTTTAGCCCGACGGCAGGACTTTTTAGAAAAACAGATCAATCAAATTTTTGATCGCCTAGTCTTAGAATTTTCTCTCAGTGAACAACAGGCGCGACAATTCTCCGATTGGCTATTAGAAACTGTCCTACCTGCTGATGTTATCCGTCTAGCTTTAATCGATTTTTTAACCGATCGCAATATTCAGGTTATCGATGAAGGATTTCGGGAAAAAACCAGTGGAACCTATTGGGTAGTAGCCAATTTATTCGGTTTACGCAATGCCCTGGCCCGCTTACGCACTTTTTGCCTTGATGAAAAGGATTTAGCTAATACCAGAATCAAAGAATTATTACTATCTTTAGAGATGCGTAATCGTCTGAAAAACTGGTTACAAAGTATCTCTTTACAAAATTTACCTATCTCCACCGTCAGACAATTGCGTAAAACCACCAGGGATACGGTGCGAATTTATATTCAAGAAAGTGGCGAACAATTTCTGCAAGATTTTGGACAAACGATCGACTGGGATCAAATCGCTAATTTAATTATTAATCGTCTGCAATCCTCGGTGTCAATGACTACATCATTAGGGGTAATTAGTCAAGAGTTAGCGTTAATTTTAGAGCGTTATCTAGAGGAAGATTTAGAGAAATTAGTCGCCCAAATTATCCCGATTCTCAACATCGATCAGGTAATCCGCGATCGGGTGAATGCCACTTCCCCGGCCGATCTGGAAAATGCTATTCAAGGAATTGTTAAACAGGAATTACAGGGAATTGTTAATCTTGGTGGTATTCTCGGTCTTCTAGTTGGACTAATACAAACAATTATTTTAATCGCACAGAATCCGGGGTAATAATTAGGCGGGTTAAACTAAGTTAACCCACCGGAATCATCCCGTTTATTTTTAAGGTAAAATCAAAAAACTTCCCTGACAGAAAAGAGTTTGATCGTCGAGAATAAAAGATTTAATCTCCACATCTTTGCCTAAATCGACGGTAAAAGGTTGCAAATCAATAGATAAATCTGGGGCTAAACCTTGCCATTGTCGGGGACTAATCCCTAAAGTGCGGGCATCTTTTAAGGTAATATCAGCAGTAAAAATTACTTCTGCACCTGTTTCTCTATGGCCGAGAAGAGAGAAATAGCCCTGATTTAGAAGAACATTTTTCCAGTTAAAACGCTGTTGTGAGATAATTTCTCTGGCGTTAACAATTCCGTTATTTTCTAGGGAAAAAATTAGTAAATCAGCAAAAGCATTAACTAAAATAGTCGAGGCGATCGAATTATTTAAATCCTGCTCGTTAATTTCCACCTCACCGCTAACCCGAATAGGTTCCAAAATTTTTAGGGGTTTCCCTCGCAAAACCTGCCCGATATTAAGACGAATATTTTCCCCTCTTAATTGCGCTTTACCTAGATGTAAACCTTGATAAATCGCTTTTCCTACGGCTAAAAATACCCCGGGGATATAACCGCGCAAAATTTGCCGATCATGACCTTGCAGCTGCATTTCTAAATCTTCTATCTGTTCTACTTGCGAACGCAAGAACAGACGTACTGCTGGCGGCAAAACCTTACTAATAATCTCACTTTGAGTATTGACCCACATAAACGTTATCTCACTCACTCCACAATTTTTCTAATTGTAACAGAGCTAGATCGATCGAACCATGAGGGGCCGCCGTCAGCTATCATTTATAGGTAAAAACTTCGCTACTTCCTTTTCACTGATTACTGATTACTGATCACTGAAAAGCCGCTAATTTTTAGGTTTTTGAGGCATTGAGGGAATTAAAACGAGGGGAAAGATAGGCGACTAAAACTCCGAGGGCAAAACCGATTAAATTGCGGAAAAGGGGCAGTAATTCACTGGTGCGAGTAACCACCGGTCCGATGCCAAAAGCAACAAAGAGGATAAACCAGAGGGGAGAGACAATTAAAACCCATTGCCAAGCGAAAACCTGTCCTTCTTTGCGGGGAATACCGGCAAAACCGAAGACTAAACCGCCGACAATTGAGGTAATTAAAGTTAAAATCCACTGTTCCCTCGGTAAACCGGGGACTACCGCACAACCACCTTTAACTAAACAGCCTTTTACCGTGTCTAAGGATTGTACGATCGCATTATTTTCGCCATTTTCCCGGACAAAATACATATTACCGAAACGGGCCTGTAACTCGATCCAAAAAGTGCGGGGTAAAAATTCATAGACGGCATCACCAATACTAAAAGATAGTAGATTACCGCCCCGACCATCGGCCACTAGGAGAATACTTTTATCATCCAATCCCCAGAAATTAATCACTGCCCGGCCGGGGCTGCGGTCATATTGGGTTAAAACTCGCATTTTCCAGCCGGTTTCCCCTTGAAATGTCTCGATATCTCGGATTAATGCCTCTTCCTGTTTTGCGGGTAGATAATTGGCTAAATCAACGATCGGAGTGGCTTGATTGGGCAGTAATTCGGGATTATTCACCGCTAGAGCTTGATTTGGGCAGATAATCCAACCCAGACAGCTAATGACACCAATTACAAGAGCGATCGAGATTCCTCGGCAAAAACGATTGAGCATAGCACTTCTAGACAATGAGAATTTTTTCAGCAAGGGTGTAGGCTAACTTTCAGTTTCTTTACACTTATTTACTTTATCTTAAGGTAATTCTCAACTTTAGTCATCCAGTTATCAGGAGTCGGTCATCAGGAGTCGGTCATCAGGAGTCAGGAGTTGAGAGTTGGGGTTTTAGGGAGTTGGGGTTTGAGGGTTTGGGGGTATTAGTTGAAATTCCCCTATCTCCCCACTCCCCCATTTCCCCATTTCCCACTTCCCACTTCCCCATCTGCTTAACTGCGTTTCCAAGTATTCCAAGCGACTTTAAAACCGATCAAGAGGCGACGGCTGCCACGATCGAGCTTGCTAAGACCAGCTTTAGCACTACCGAGACTGCGATCGACTCCTTGGACAACTTGGCGGGTACTTTTGACCCCTTCATCGATATTGTCGGTTAATTCGCTGATTTCCGCCCCTGTTAGGCGAATTGCTTCTAGAGTCGGGGGAAATTCCCGATGGAGGGTATCGAACAATTTTTCGGCACTCCGGGCTGCCCGGGCTAACTCTTGCAGAGCAGGTAAAGCGGCGATGAAAACCGCCGTTAAACTAACGGCGACTAGCAGTAAAGAACATCCTAGCCAGAAAATAGGTTCGGTCATTTAGTAGTGATTCGAGTGTTGATTATCGCCCTGGGGGGATTCTTGCGAGTCAGGGGAGGGATTGTCCGTGGCTAGACTTTGACTAGCTTCGATTCCGGCTGTCACCGCCTCTTTTAATCTCATTAAAGTATCATCCCAATTACGCCGGGCTGATTCCGATAGGCGATCGGCCTGCAATTGCATCGTTGTGGTCAGATCTTCGGCTAATTCAGGCAAAGCCCTGGCGGATTTTTGCAGAATTCGACGGGTTTCTTTTCCAGATCTCGGTGCTACTAATAAACCCGCCACTGCCCCGATCGCACTGCCCACTAAAACCCCGACGACGAATAAGCCACCGTTACCGTTATTTTTATCTGCCATAGGATTGCCCTTGTACTTAATTCCCAATTTTACGAGCAATTACACTTCTCTTGTGCAGTTTCTTCGGCAAAATTTTGACCTGTTGCTCTTGGCAAGCAAAAACAGACCTAGAAGGGATAACTTGAGAAAAAACTAGCGATCGGGCAAAACCTGATTTTATGGCTGACTTTGAGCCAATAAGGAAGTGAAAAAGAAGAACCTCTGGGAGTCTTGCCGTGTTTCGACCCCAAAGGTTCCTCTCATGCTGAACTTATACTCCTCACACGATATTTATATTACACACAATCCGCTGCTTTTGTCAAGGGGTTTATGAAATTTTTTCCATAGACTTCTGGCCAAATTAATTTTTTAGGGTCGGTAGGCGCTCTTGCCGGGGACAGCTATCAATATCAACTATTGCCTTCAAGCCACGTTTTTAAATCTCGTTCTGGTTTAGCCACATTGAATAAATGTAAACCAAAATCCTCTGAAATATCTTGACAAATTTTCACTCCTCTGATGCTGTTGCCTTTTTCATCTAAAAGGGGCGAAAAAGTCCCAATTCCCAACTGATGGGGAACTACTGCCGTAATTCCGCCCCCGACACCGCTTTTTGCCGGTAATCCTACCCGATAGGCCCATTCTCCCGAAGCGTCGTACATTCCACAGGTAAGCATAACACTGATCACATCTTGAACGTAGTGTTCATCGATCGCCCGTATTCCTGTGATTGGGTTGACACCCCCATTAGCCAAGGTAGCGGCCATCAGGGCTAAATCGTGAGCATGGACGAGGATGGCGCATTGTTGACAGTAAAGGTCGAGGGTTTCTTCAATTTTATCGCTAACCATGCCAAAATTTAGCATTAGATAGGCCATGGCCCGATTGCGATTGCCGGTGGATTTTTCCGAGAGAAAAACGGGGACATTAATCTCGTGATCCCTACCCGTATAGCGTTTAAACATTTCTAAAATACGTTTTAGCCTTTCCGTGGCATTCTGTCCGGTGATTAAATCCGTGGTAGCGATCGCACCAGCATTAACCATAGGATTATAGGGACGATTGGTTTTTTCATCGAGAATAATCGAGTTAAAAGCTTCCCCCGTGGGTTCAACACCGACTTTACTGTTAACGTATTCCCTTCCGTGATCTTCTAGAGCTAATCCAAAGACAAAAGCTTTAGAAATCGATTGTACTGTAAAGGTTTGCCGACAGTCTCCCACCTCAAAAATCTGACCGTCAGTGGTAATTACCGAAATACCAAACCATTGTGGAGCTGCTAGGGCTAATTCCGGAATATAATCGGCGATCTTACCCGTCTGTAAATCAGAGTATTTTTCGTGAAGATAGTTAAGATAGTTGCGAAAAGGATAGACCAACTTTTGACCAGAATTGACCGGACTAATAAAATCTTTTGGGGAAGCCATAGAGGAGTATAGCAGTTATCTTAATAATGAGTGACAAAGTTGTGGTTTTGGCTACTCAGTGGCCGGTATTGAGGAGACGATGCCCAATGAAGTTATAATTAGATTAACTGCCGTAATTTTGCTTGTAAAGTCTTTTTGCCGAATTTAGTTACAGTTTGTTGACGCAACCATTGCGGGTGACAACGTTGATCCTGACCTAGCAAAATTTCTAAACAAGCTTTAGCCACCTTTTCGGCATCTCGATAGGGAACGCGCCACCCCACCAAACCATCCTGCAGCGGCTCTGCTGAACCGTCCTCATCTCCAGAAATCACGGGAATACCACAGGCCATCGCTTCTAGGTAAACAATCCCGAATCCTTCCCGGGAGGGCATAACGTAAGCATCGGCTAAACGATAATGGTCGGCTAATTGCTCCGTCGGGACAAAACCGGCGAAAATTACCTGTTTATCCACTCCTAACTGCTTGGTTAAAGCTTCTAACCTGGGGCGGTCGTCCCCACGTCCAATGACTAGATATTTTACTTCGGGATAAGTCTCTAGAATTGTCGGCAGGGCCCGAATGGTAACATCTACCCCTTTATAGATATCCCCCGACCACAACCGGGCCACTGTTAATAAAACTTTGGCATTTTCCATATCATATTTTTTGATTAATGTCAAGGACTTTTCGCCTAAATTAAACTTTTCTTCATCCACCACACAGGGGAGAATCGCTACTTTTTTGGGATCGATAGCGTTAGCCTCACAGATAAGATCGCGACTGTAACGGCTAATTGTCCAGATCGATTCGGCCGCTTGCAGGGCCTGTTTTTGGGAATTTGGTAAAGGTTCCCAGACTTCTTTGCCGTAGGTGAGGACGGTGTAGGGTATGCCTAAAGCTTGACAGTAAAGACGGGTGAGGGGGGCTAAATTTATATGACCACAAAAAACCCGTTGGGGACGTTTCCGGAGGAGAGAAACTAGAAACTTAAGGGCTAATTGAATGCGTCCGAGAGTTGCTGAGTTATTTTTCAGGTAATGAAAGGTAATACCTTGATTTTTGAAAGGATTAGGACAATCAGGGGCATCCCGCAGTAAAAAAACCTCGGCCGCCTCGCAATCGGGCAAAGTGAGATAAGCTTGCAGGACATCCTTGATATAGGATTGAATACCGCCTTCTTGGGAAAAAATCTCTAAAAATAGGAAGATATGAGGCATCATAGAACGTCAGCGTCAAAAAGTTTTAGGTTTGGCGAAAAAATTTTCCCCGATCTCTTATCTGTACTATTGCACTTTCTTGATCTATTTCGATCGTCTCCCCAGTAATAGCTCCTAACCGCTAACAGTCCGAAAAAGAACAATCTGGTGGCTCTTCTTGAGTTTAACTGCCAGAATAAGGGGAATTCCGATGCTGATAGCTAAAATAACTGATATTAGTCAGTTTAGCTGATGATGCTGGTCAAGGCGATAGATAAAAAGTGAAGGACGGGGAAATAGTCAGAATTTTCCCGGATGCCAAAGATCAAGCTATTTCTTTGTCCCTTGTGTCATCGGGGAATCTTCCCTTTTAACGCTAGATATTTTCAGGAATTACTAGAGACAAAAAAAATTAAAGTTCCTCAACTGCTCCCAGAACGGTTAAGCTTATTTTAATCTCTGTAATTGCTTTTATGGCTCATTTGACTTCTGAAAGACTCAATTTAACCACAAAAATCGCCTATGGTGCTGGCGATTTGGGACCGGCTATCACTGCCAATATCTCGGTATTTTACCTGCTATTTTTCCTCACTGATGTGGCAGGATTATCGGCAGGATTAGCTGGTAGTGTGCTGATGGTGGTGAGAATTTTCGACGCTATTAACGATCCGATCATTGGCATGTGGAGCGATCGAACTCGTACTATCTGGGGTCGTCGCTTACCATGGATGTTATTGGGGTCGATTCCCTTCGGAATTAGCTATTTTTTACTGTGGTTAATCCCGACTAATAACCAATTATGGCTATTTTTATATTATATTTTTATTGGTATTATCTTTAATTTAACCTATACAGTAGTCAATCTTCCCTACCAGGCACTCACCCCTGAATTAACTTATGATTATAATGAGAGAACCCGCTTAAATAGTTTTCGTTTTGCCTTTTCCATCGGGGGCAGCATTCTCTCATTAATTCTCTATATTATCGTCTCATCGTCCTATGCCAACGATCTCCATCAAGCTTTTTTATTGTTAGGTGTAGTTTGTGCTTTAATGTCGATTATAGCAGTTATTTGGTGCGCTTTAGCTTTACAAGAACGAGGAGCAAAAGCGATTCTCAATTCTCCCCAGAAAAAAGTTTTGGCAATTGCTTTTATAGTTATCGGTGCGCTTTCCTTGGTCTATGGACTAGGAAAAATTGGGGTGAATCCCAGAGACTTTATCGCTATTTCCACAATTTTATTAGGAATAGAAGGGATAGTTTCGGGGTTAACCCTTTACTATGGCAAAACTGAAAATCATCTCAAGGATAGCGCGGCAATTAAACAGAGAGAAGCGGATAATAATACCGAAACTATTCCCCTGAAAGAACAATTAAAAATAGTTTTTGGTAATCGTCCCTTTTTATACGTTATTGGCATCTATCTTTGTGCTTGGTTAGGAGTACAATTAACCGCCTCGATTTTGGTTTACTACGTCGTCAGCTACATGAGACTATCGGAAGCAGAATCGGGTTTAGTCGCTTTGGCAGTACAGGGAACAGCTTTAGTGATGTTATTTTTCTGGCAAGCAGTTAGTCAGAAATTAGACAAAAAGATAGTCTATTTTTTAGGGATGACATTCTGGATTATTGCCCAAATTGGTTTATTTTTGCTCCAACCAGGAGAAATAACTTTAATGTATGCTTTGGCAGTTTTGGCAGGATTTGGCGTATCTGTGGCCTATTTAATTCCTTGGTCAATGGTTCCCGATGTGATTGAATTAGACGAATTAGAAACAGGAAAACGTCGAGAAGGTATTTTTTATGCTTTCATGGTACTTTTGCAAAAAATTGGTTTAGCTTTGGGGTTATTTCTTGTCGGTATTGCTCTAGAAACATCGGGTTTTAAACCGAGAATCCCAGGAGAAGCAATTCCCCTGCAGCCAGATAGTGCTTTAATAGCAATTCGCCTAGCAATTGCTCCTTTACCGGCATTTTTTCTGATCATTAGCTTAATTCTTGCCTATTTTTATCCAATTACTCGCCAAGTTCACGCCGAAATTTTAGACCAATTAGCAACAAGAAGACAAGAGGAAAAGTAAACATCAGTTTTTTGAGAAACACTGTCAGTTAAACCCCGTAATAATTTTTCTTCTTCAGGTTCCAATCGTTTTGTAAATTATCAAGACAAAGTTATACTAAATCCGTTGAGTATAGGCTACATATCAGGACAGGCACTCATGCAAAAGGGGAAATAAATAATCAGTTTTTAATAACCGGATTTAGTATTAGACCCATGATTGCAGACATTTTTGAAAATTTTCCTTTTTACGATGGTTTTCCTGAATTGAGATTCTCCCCCCTACTAAAGCAAGGGGGAAAAAAAATCAATTGGCACGCTGTTCAACCAACAGTTGGTAAGCATGATTAAAATCAGCCGTTGTAATGCGAATCTCAGCCGGGTCAGTCATTCCCTGATGGCGATAACGACGAATTGCCATCAGTGCCGCTTGGTTACATAATAACGCTAAATCTGCGCCATTCCAGCCTTCGGTTGCCTCGGCCCAATAGCCTAAATCCACATCCTGTAAAGGACGTTCATCATTATGAACCCCGAGAATTGCTAAACGACTAGAGGCATTCGGTAAATCAACTTTTAACTGTAAATCCAACCGTCCCGCTCGCAATAAGGCTGGATCTAACGCATCTGGGCGATTAGTGGCTCCAATCACTAAAATCGTTGCCCCCGTTTGCAACCCATCTAACTCCGTGAGGATTTGTCCCACAACCCGGTCACTCACTCCTGAATCCCCACTATAACGACCTCTTGCTGGTGCTAAAGTATCAATTTCATCAATAAAAACCACACAAGGGGCTGCCTGACGAGCTTTGGCAAACAACTCACGCACCGCCTGTTCACTCGCACCCACCCATTTACTCAAAAGCTCAGGTCCATTAATACTAATAAAATTAGCTCGCGCCTGAGATGCAACCGCTTTGGCCAATAAGGTTTTTCCCGTTCCGGGAGGACCCCAAAGTAAAATACCTTTGGGAGCTTGGGCTTTGGTTTGCGTATATAATTGAGGATGGAGTAATGCCCCTTCCACGGACTCCTGTAGGGTTTGTTTAATCTGTTCAAGTCCGCCAATATTGTCCCAGTCCACATGGGGAGATTCCACTTCCACAGACCGCAATACCGCCGGTTTAACTTCTTTAAGGGCTTGCAAAAAGTCGGCTTGGACCACCGTCATTGTTTCTGGAATTTGCGAGTCAATCGTAGGAACCTGGCGTCGCAAAGCACTATAGGCCGCTTTCTGGCAAACGGCTTTTAAATCTGACCCGACAAATCCCACCGCATTATCGGCAATCAGAGCTAAGGAAACTGATTCATCTAGGGGCATGGAACGGGTGAGAATTTGCAGGATTTCTAAACGGCCTTTGCGGTCAGGCACCCGAAAGAGGACTTCTCGGTCAAACCGTCCAGGGCGACGGAGGGCAGGGTCAAGATGGTCGGGACGGTTTGTCGCCGCTAGAACAATCACCCCTCGGCTTTGGGCAAAGCCATCCATTAAACCCAGCAATTGGGCCACCAGTCTTTTTTCTACTTCCCCTTCAACTTTACTGCGATCGGGTGCCATGCTATCAATTTCGTCAATAAAAACGATACAAGGCGCATTCTTACCGGCTTTCTCAAAAATTCCCCGCAGTTTTTGTTCAGCCTCCCCATAATATTTGCTGATCACCTCTGGTCCGACTAAGGCAATATAGTTAACACCGAGTTCTTCGGCCAAAGCACGGGCGGTCAGGGTTTTACCGGTTCCAGGGGGTCCGACTAAGAGAACGCCGCGAGTGGGTTCAAGTCCTAACTTGGCCAACAAGTCAGGGCGTTTCAGGGGAATGGCAATTAGTTCCTTGAGTTCTTTAATCACTTCCGTCAAGCCACCAACATCTTTCAGGGAAGACGTGGTCGGTCCTTCGGGCGGTGTCACAGTGTCTTCAACCCCTGAATCAGTGGAGGATGAGCGATGGCGATTGACCTCAAAATCATCCCCGCCAGAATTGCTCGGACGAGAAACTCCCCCTGAACGGGGAATACCGCCAGAACGGGGAATATTACTCAAGGGACGGGAATTAAATTGCATTTCGGTTTTAATTTCCCCTTTTTCCAGTTTCTCTTCCAAGATTTTAGCCAGTTCGACTAATTGCTCGAAGCCTTTGAATAATTCTGCCATAAAATTTCTCCTGAGTCAAGTGAAAGATGGGGACTGCAGCAATTCTCATTTTAAGGTTTCATGACATTAAAACCCTTGCACCTAGAGGGGTTAATAATTCTTAACGAGTCTCTAGATCGCTGAAACAACGCAAAATCGTTTCAAAATGAGAATTGCCGTGGGGACTGGGTGATAGATGGGGTGAAGAAGTCCGACTTGAGCAGACTAATTACCTTTAAAATAACAGATCTGCCGCGCTTTTTACCCGGGCTAGAGGTTCTACTGACCGGGGTAAACTGGGTAAGCGAATCAAAGTTTGATCTGGGAATAAATCCCGATCAATTTCCTCATTAGCGTGATAACGATTCTGCACGACATAACGTTGATAGACTCCCATTTTTTTCAAAGATGCTGTCAATCGCAGTTGTTCGGCAACTATAGCATCTTGGGCTTGCAAAACTCCAATAAATTCTGTATGTTGGGGGTCTTTTAGTTTTTTCTGGGCAGACATCACTTGTTGTCTTAAGGTTCGCAATCGTCCCATTAAATCTACACGCCCTAAGACATTTTGATACTTCATCCAAAGCTTAAAAATCCAACTTAACCAATCTCCTAAAGCCGTTGGCATTTCCAAAAATCGCAGGAGATGACCGGTAGGAGCCGTATCTAAAATAATCAAATCTTGTTGTTTCTGGTCTAATAAATCCATCACTGTTACTAGGGATAACATTTCATCAATTCCTGGCAGAGATTGAGCTACAATTTGTCGCCAAGCTTCCGGAGTATAAGCTAGTTTGATGTTTCCTTCTTCCTTACCTTCACCACTAATCATTTCTGCCAGTTCCCATAAATAATCATCCCGAAATTTTTCTAAAATGATATTAGCATCAACTTCTTGACCACTTAAATTAGCAGTTAATTGTGTGGATTGATGTCCTAACTTTGTCCCAAAGGCATCTCCCAAAGAATGCGCTGGATCAATAGAAATAATTCTAATTTTTTGATCGGGATGACGATTAGCTAACGCCCAACCAATGGCCGCAGCAACGGTTGTTTTTCCCACTCCCCCCTTGCCACCAATGATAATGAGTTGGCGTTTGTCGTCAATAAAATCACTAAAACTCGGCAGAATTTTTTGCGGCCATTGAATAGGAGGCGGGGGAGTAAATTCTACTTTTTCGATGATTTTAATTTGACTCATGATCTGATCTAATGCTTCACCTCCTAGGGGTTCTTTTGCCTGTTGGGGCAGGGTGAAAATTGTCTCTTGACCTGGAATTTTTAGGAATTTATCCAGGAGTTGCTGTTGCTCACTGTAGCGATCTAAATTTTGATTAGGATCCGTTAGAATTCGATTAATAAATAAGCTGCCGCAGGGAATATTTAAGTGATGCAAACTATTGAGTAATCGTTCGGTTTCTAATAAACTCATCGGTTCGGCAATTGCCACAATTAAACAAAGGGTAAAATCCCGATCTTGTAGGATTCGTTTGCCTTCGGTTAATTCTGCTTGTGTTTTGACTAAAAAGTCATCCACATCATCGGCATTGTAGGTTTTTGAAAAAGTTTGCGAAATAACACGATGTTTTTCTTGAAACAACTCTAAAGAATTTAAAATAATCTCTAAAAAGTCTTTAATTCCCAATAAATTCAAGGTATGACCAGAGGGAGCCATATCAACAACAATTCGATCTACAACATTGTCAATAAGTAATCGCTGAATTTCTAATAGACCCATAATTTCATCTAAACCTGGCCAGTCTAAATCCCAAACAGGAGTTAAATCTTCTCCTTCAACAAAACTGCCCCGTTCTACTAAAATTTCTAAAAATTTTCCGTATTTTTCTTTAAATTCTAAGAGCAATTTTTCCGCATCTAATGCCCTAACTTTTAAGTTGGGTAACTCTTTTACAGGTGATGCTTGATCGCTAACTTCTGTTTGCAATACATCCCCTAAAGAATGAGCAGGATCGGTTGAGATTAACAGGATTTGTTCCTCGGGGAATAATTTAGCCCAACGGCGAGCAAATCCACAGGAAAGGGTAGTTTTTCCCACTCCTCCTTTGCCACTAAACATAACTAAATGTCGAGTGTCATAACGACTTAGAGAGTTATTTACCAAGTTAAAGTTAGTCATAGAGAAATCAAGTTAAGTAAAGTGATAGGGGGGAGAAACTTGTCCTAATTGTAATTCCCAACGGGGGCAGGCTTTCTGCCAATGCAAGACTTGCTCGATTAGTAAAGGTTCTTCTTGAAGATTAACTAAAAGATAAATTCGTGATTCTGTCCCCGGAGCAGTAATAATCCTCGTTGATGGATAGCTTTGGGTGATTAAATTCACGAGATTTTGCCATTCTGAACCTTGCAAAGTATAAAAATCTTGTTGGGCTTCATAAAGCTGTTTTTTGGCTAAAAAATATTGTCTGCCCCTGCTTTCAGAAGAGAGTACAGGCTCCTCTGGCTTACGGGGAATACATTTTAAAAGATATTCTCCTTTTCCCTCAAGTTCTTCAATTTTTTCTTGATATTCTTGGCCATGAGAACAAAGATGAGTCAGTAAATTTTCTGACTCTAAAAAAGATGTGCCAAAACGTAGGGGTAAAATAGTGGTTTGTTGAAATAATTGACAGATGACTCGATCATGACATAAAACGGATTGAATCAAGCGTTCATCATCATTTTGTAAAGTGTCTAAACTAACTTCGGGTTCGACTACGGCCGATAGCTCTCCACCAGTTATCAGTAACAATGGGTTAGCCATTCCAACGGGTAGTGTTAGGCTTTCTATGGGGGTTTTCAAAAAAGCGTAAGTATATAGATTGTACAATTTCATAGGGTTTACCAAAAGAAAATTGACGATTTTTTACAAGTTTTTATATTGGGGCGTTGATATGCTAGAATATTCTAAGTTATTCAGGGATTGTTATGACAACCACTCGTCCACCCAGACCAATTAGATCTAAAATTAGCACCATGCCTCGGAAACAATCTGAAGCAGATCAGCAACTTGAGCTTTATAAGTTAATTACTGAAAAACAACGTATCCAAGAAAAATTAGAAATGATGGAGCGGCAGATTCAGCAGTTAAAAAGTCGTCTCACGTCTGTGACAGAGCAAATTGAGACTACAGAACAAAGTATTCAAAATTTGCGTACAGCCAACCCTCCTAGTGTAGCTAAAAAACCTGATTCCCCAAAAACTGTTGCTCACTCCTCTAATAATTCCAGTAATTTCCAAACTTTTTACCTAGAATATTAAGGCTTAACCAAGGGCTAGTTCTGACCAAGCTTCAACGAGTTCTTGAGCTTGTCAAATCCGCCCTTACTTTGTCCATGGCCTATAGGGTGGGAAAGATTGCCAGTTCTGAACTTGGGGAGTATAGAAAAATTCTAGAGAGAAGATTCAGATTGGTTTTCTGCCTCTTCTTCTTCTAAGGCTTGAATTTTTAATAAAAGTTCTTCTTCCTGAATTTCAAACTCCTCCTCAGAAATGTTGCCCATATCGTAAGATAGTTGTAAGGATAATAACAATTTGTGCAAATTTTCCGCCTCATCATATTCTATATCTGCACGCTCTTGAATTTTCTCCCCAATCCAGATCAGACCCCCAATAGGACCGGTAACAGGAAGAAATAAAAGATCGAGAAACATAACTAATACTCTCCTTAGACAAGTTGGGCAAAGGTATAGGGTGCGGTTAAATTGTTATAGCGAATTCTTAGGCGATCGCCAAACTGCTGATCGATCGCTTCAACGTTTTGGCTAAATTCCGGCTCTTGCTCCCAGGGAATTAAATAAGCTGCATTGTAAATCATGTCATCCGTCATCGGATCGCTTTCAATCACCTCTTGGGCGCGATGATTTAATTGCTCTCTAAAGACTTGAATAATGTCTTGTTTCCGTTGCAATACAGTGGCTTCAATGAGTTGACCTATATGGATAATTTCTTCCATATTTAAGTTTTTCCCCATCATCGCATCCCGTTCTTGCTTTAACTTAGGATTAGACTCCAAAGCCGCTTGTAATTCCCACTGATTATCCCAAAAAATCTTAATGCTAACCTCTCGTTGGCCTGACAGTTTAGCAAATAATTCTTTCAGTTGGGTTTTATAGGGACTAATTAATTGTTCGGTGACGGATTCCCAGGTTTTGATAACTAAGCCAAACCGCAGGGGCAACAACGTTGTAAACCCTGCTTCCATGACAGTTTCTAATACTTTTTCATGGCAAATTAAATAGCGACGGGATGCCAAATACTTCTCTTTATGAGCAGCGGAGTAGAGAAAACTAAAACCCTCAATCATCTCACTGTGAACTGGCTCATTATCAATACCCTGCAAAACGAGTCCGTCAGGAATTGGTTCCGGAAAGATTCCATACAAATAAAGACCCACTGTCATCAGTATTCTCCCAAATTAAACCGGCTGAGAAGTTAAAACCAAACGAAGCTTTAGATGAATTAAATCTAGTTGAGCTAGACCCAGATCAACATTTCCTTCCACAACAACCCCTGTATTGAGGAGTCTATCCACTAATTCTAACACAGAGGGCTTAATACCCTCCTTTCCAGGATAATAACTCCCCGCTTCCGGTAAAAGAGTGCCAAACTCTCCTAGGTGGACATTTAACTCTTCTGGCTCAACCTCAAAAATTTCACACAAATGGAGAACTTGTTCTTGCAATTTTTGGATACTTTCTGCGGCTCTATCTAAATCAGACTCACTGAGAACCCCTTTTTCCATCCGGCGAATGATTTGGGCTTCGAGCAATTGGCGTACCAGTTCCACGACAGTTAACAGTAAAGGGGCTAAACCAGCTTGGCTATTACTTTCTGGACGGGTCAGCAAGGCTTGATTATCAGAATCGTAAGGTGTGCAAGCAAGTGTCATGGTGGGAATTGGTAAATGAGCAGTTTTTGACGGTGAGTCTCTAGTGGGGAGCTTGGCCAAGAAATTTTATCTGAGGGAAAATAATGATGTACAATGTCAATTTTCCGCTGCCTTGTGAAGATTCAAGTGAGGAACTTCTCCGACAGGAGGAATGTGCTTGATCATTTGGACTGGTATCATGACCCTCGATTGCCCCCGATCGGGGTAGGGATTTTAAGGCTTGAAGTTCAGCTTCTGGCGTTTCTGCTAATAAAGCTTGGGATTGGCTATAGAGATGGGAGTCGTCTTCCCACCCATTAATTGCCATCTCCCTTGCTCATCAACAGAGGCAATCGTTAACTGGTGTAAACTTCTTGACCGTTTGAGGATTCAATTGAGGAATTTCAATGTATATAAAGAATGTGCCTGGTCGTTCGGACTGGGATCACGGCTCTCCATTGCACTCAATTTGGCTAAGGATTTTAAGGCTTGAAGTCGGCGTGAAAGTTCCAGGTTTTCTGCTAATAAAGCTTGGCATTGGCTAGGGAGGTGGGGATAACCTTGGCACCCATCAATTGCCATTTCCCTTGCTTTATCAAGAGGGGCAACCGTCAACTCGTGTAAATTTCCTAACCTTTGAGGATTCAAGTGAGGAATTTCACGCATCTGAGGAATGTGCTTCATCGTTCGGACTGGTATCATGGCTCTCTATTGCACTCAATTGGGTTAAGGATTTTAAGGTTTCAAGCTCAGTTTCTAGGGTTTGGAGTCGGAGTGAAAGTTCCCGATTTTCTGCTAGTAAAGCTTGGGATTGGCTATGGAGGTAGGGGTCTCCTTCCCACCAGTTGATTCCCATTTCCTTTGCTTTATCAACAGAGGCAATTAACAAACGAATGCGGATATTTATAAGTTCAGTGGAGGCGATCGAAACGGAAATATCGCCGGCAATCACAATTCCTTTATCTAAAACTCGTTCGAGTATATCCGCTAAACTCGAACCTTGAGTTGCTGTTTTTAGGGAGTTGTTTGACTGGTTTCTGAGCGAGCCAGCAAAAGTGGAAGAAGTCACGGTTGGTTTCACTCAATAAGAGTATAAAATTAGTCTTTTCGCTGGGGCAAGTTGCCTCGCAGTAAAGATTGAATGGCTTTTAACGACTGATTTCCTGTCGAAGGCTCAGGAGTTGACGCTTGGGCATCGGAAGGCTCCTCTTCCTCTAGAAAGGATAAGGATTCTAACGGATTGTCCTCGAGGATTTCCCATAAAATCGCTCTTGACTTATCAACAGATAAATTTGTGCGTGACAAAAGAACATCGGCGCAGATATCACGGAAGTCCGAGTCAGCGGAGTTGGCCGCAATATCGTGAGAGGCGCAGACTTTAGCAATCATTAAACAAGAGCGCAAACCCGACGTTTTTTCAGTCGCAGTTTTCACACGAAAGGTTTTGACGAGGTTGACAATAAATAAAGCATCTTCTCGACCAATCCCCGTTTTTTGAGCAAGAATTTCTGTCTGAGTTAGTTGGTCTGGTTCAGGCATATTGATAGTTACCAACCGATCCATTAAAGCATCTTGGGTGGCATGAACCCCACAGTATTCTTCTGGGTTGGAGGTGAAAATTGCCCGAAACTGAGAATTGACTTGTAGGTAATCGGGTTGATGGCTAGTGGGCGGCAGGGTGAGAATTTTTTCTTCCAAGGCAGAGAGTAAAACGTTGTTGACCTCAGGTCGAGAACGATTGAACTCATCATAAACTAGGGTAAACCCCTCGCGACAGGCCATTGTTAAGCGAGAATCCACCCAATTGTGTTTTAGCTCGTCTTCAACTTTGAGAACGCTGTGGATATAGTTATCCATCAGTTTTTTATGGGTGTAGCCAGACTGACTACCAATTAAATCGGAACTGGTAAAGTCATCATCGCCAAAGATTAGCATCACAGGTCTGGCTAAACAATTGGCCAAGTGCATTGCCAAGGTGGTTTTTCCCGTTCCTGCTGGGCCACATAGATGAATGGAAAAACCAGAGTTTAGATAACGTAAGGCGCGGGTGGCAATTTGATCAATCGAAGGCGTAACAACAAATTGACCGGGGCGGAGGCTGAGGACGGCTCTTCTTGTTTGAGTTTCAGTAACTGTCATAGTTGAAATCTAGTAAATACCATTGATAATCCCCGCCTGAAGCGTACGGGTATTCTTGAGCTAACAACTGCTGGTTCAGGTTTCCCCTTAATAACCGAGTAGGCAAGGACGCTTGTGTTACCCGAATTTTACGGCAAGTTTAATCGTCTTTGGCTTTTAAGGCTTACCTCATAATAATATCACAAAAAATTAGGAACTGTCATCAATTAGATCTAGAACCTTGATTCTGAAGGTATTTCAGGATATTCATTAGTCAAGGGACTAAGGGTCTAAAATTCTTGTCTAGATTACTTTTCAAGACTTAAACAATGACAAGCCCAGATGCAGTCCTTTTCCCTTACCTCCTTTGTCAATAAAAGACTAATAATGACAACATTAGCTATAAACTAAGTGAAGTTTTATAATACTTCTTAATTTACCAGAGCCCTAGAGCAGCCTGAAGGGGAACCAACCAATCCTACGTTGAGTCTAGAAACTTGAAAAGGCAGGACTAGCTAGGTTTAAAACCAAAGGCTTATTGTTGTATTTTCAGATAGTCCTCTAGTTTAGCCAGGAAAAGGGACTAGAGGGTTTTTACTCTAGCCCTAGGCTTAAGTGGGTTGGAATTAACCTAGAGATTTATTTGCCAAAAACGTAGATAGACAACTCTTGACGAAATTGACGCAAATCGTCTTTTAGCTGTTTCGCTTCCGCCAAACGTCTTTCTTGAAATTGACTTAAATCATCCTTCACCTGTTTAGCTCGATCTAGATGAAGTTGGCGTAACTCGTCCTCTAGCTGTTTCGCTGCCGCTAAACGCTGTTCTTGGAATTGACTTAAATCCTCTTTCAGCTGTTTAGCTCGATCTAGACGCTGTTGACGTAAGTCGTCCGCTAGCTGCTTCGCTGCCGCTAAACGTTGTTCTTGAAATTGACGTAAATCCTCTTTTTGCTTTTCCGCCTGAGCTAAACGCTGTTTTTGGGTAGCTGTTAAAAACGCAAGGCTTTCTTGTTGAACTTTTTGGAAAGATTGGCGCAAAGCAGTTGCCTGTTCTTGCGCTTGTTTTTGTCTTTCAGTTTTGACATCCGACAAAAAAGCTTGGACTTCTTGCGAGAGTTTAGCTACTTCTCCAGCAATCGATAAACGCTCCTGGCGGAACTTTTCCATGAGAGCAGGCATGGGGTTGTCCTCAATTACTAAATACTATGGAATGGATTAGACCCAATCACCCGTTAGAAAAACCTTCACGGGGACTGGGGGGAGAGACAGTAGATTCCGACTTTTCTGATCATCCCAAAGTCGAGATAGCGAACTACCCTATCAATTATAGACTATTGCGCCCCAAGAGAGGGGTAACTAAACTCAATAGGGATTAAAGAAAAGCCGAGAATCTAGAAAACCCGGTCGGGTTTTAACTGAGCAGATAGGAGAATCTGTGAGCAATCCTTAAGCAGGAACCGCCGCAGATTGAGTCAGACCAACTGCTTCAGCATATTTGAGGTAGGTTTCAACCGAAGCGATGACTACACGAGCTTCAATCGCTAATAATTCGATTCCCACCAGAGAGACGCGAGCCCAGGCATCAATAACGATACCTTTGTCAAGGATACGATCGATAACTTCAGCTAAGCTAGAGGAAGAGTTGGTTTTTTCGACTGCCATGGTAATAGACCTTTTTGTTAGTTGTATAGGAAGTGTACAATGCTGAATCCAAATGTTGAGATAGCGAACCACCGCATCCCAAGGGGCGTGGCCTCACTACCTAAAGAATGGCCTTCCATTGCGCTATTGCGAAAAATAGAGAGGCTCACATTCTGGCGATAGGTGGTAACCCTAGCTACAAGGGTCAAAATCACGGTCACAAAAATAATTTGTCTGAGTCTAGCTTTGTTCTAGCTATCCGTTGCCGTGCCAACCCTATTAATTATAGACTATTGCGCCCCAAGAGAGGGGTAACTGAACTCAATAGAGATTAAAGAAAACCCAAGAACCTGCAAAACCCAGTCGGGTTTTCACTCAGCAGATAGGAAAATCTGGGATCAATCCTTAAGCAGGAACCGCTGCAGATTGAGTCAGACCAACGGCTTCAGCATATTTGAGGTAGGTTTCAACCGAAGCGATAACTACACGAGCTTCAATCGCTAATAATTCGATTCCCACCAGAGAGACGCGAGCCCAAGCATCAATAACGATACCTTTGTCAAGGATACGATCAATAACTTCAGCCAAGCTAGAGGAAGAGTTAGTTTTTTCAACTGCCATGGTAGTAGACCTTTTTGTTTGTATAGAGAGTGTACAGCGCTGATCCAAAAGTTGAGATGGCGAACTACCCAAGACCAAGGGGCGCAGCTTCCCACCCAAAGAATTGCTTTCTATTCCGAAAAATAGTGAGCCTCACACTCTGGTGATTGGGGGTAAACCTAGCTACAAGGGACAAAATCACGGTGACAAAAACAATTTGTCTGCGTCTAGCTTTGTCTTCGCTATCCGTTGCCGTGCCGACCCTATCAATTATAGACTATTGCGCCCCAAGACAGGGGTAACTAAACTCAACAGGGATTAAAGAAAAGCCGAGAATCTGGAAAACCCACTAGGGTTTTAACTCAGCCGATGGGAGAATCTGGGATCAATCCTTAAGCAGGAACCGCCGCAGATTGAGTCAGACCAACGGCTTCAGCATATTTGAGGTAGGTTTCAACCGAAGCGATAACTACACGAGCTTCAATCGCTAATAATTCGATTCCCACCAGAGAGACGCGAGCCCAGGCATCAATAACGATACCTTTGTCAAGGATACGATCAATAACTTCAGCCAAGCTAGAGGAAGAGTTAGTTTTTTCAACTGCCATGGTAATAGACCTTTTTGTTGTTTTCATAGAAGGTGTACAGTGCTGAAATCATGGAGGATTCAGATATCTATTTGATTTTTCTGCCTTCATCACTTCCGCAATTTCAAACATAACACCCTTGTTTTGTCGTTGTCAATATCTAATATCTAGTTTTTGGTTAAGAAATGTACGATCCTTAAGTTAAGAAATGTAGTCAATTCTCATTTTTGGGGTTAAGAAATGCCATCAATTCTCAGAAAAGATGCACCTAAGTAGGTGGGTGGAATTAAATATAAGATGAGCGGGCGTTGGGTTTCATGCTTCAACTCAACGCCCGCTCATGTTACGCTACCGCTAACCCATCCTACTGGACTGTTTCAGCTAAAATAGGGCAATAGATTCGGCTTAAAGTCTTAGATTATAGGACTTACGCACTGTACAAATTCACCATGATGTGTATGAACGAAAATCCATCGTTTCAGACTTTTGGCGATTAACTTCCCAACGATAGCGATCGCTCAAAAGTCATCAAAAAATCACGTTAAAATGCCCGAAACCCATACCTCATATTTGGTCGATCCTGTCAATGCGTAAGTCCTAGATTATAGAATCTATAGCATTTTTCTAATACACCAAATTAGCTGAAACAGTCCGCTACAAATAATTGTGCCTCCCTACTTATGCTTTCATTATTAAGCGATCGCTGGCTCTAGCCAAGAGCTGCCATGGACATAGAACAAATAAACTAATAGTGGGACTTAGACAAAAAACCAATCGAGAAAAGCCTCAACTCCAATCCCCGCTTGGGATTTACTTCGAGAAGCCCAAAATCGCTGAAACCCAGATAGATCAAGGAAAATCATAAATCGAGGTTAACCCTTTGTCCCGTAATGGTTTGAGCCTTTTTTGCTGACCGAAAACGCCTAAGTCCCAATAGTCTCTCCACAAGCTTAAACTCCTGACTGCCCATCAGCATTTGTTGAAAGGATTCTTATTCCTTCTGCTCTTAAATTCTTGGCTGCATTTTCATCTCTATCGTTATCAGTATTACATTCTGGACTTATCCATCGTTAAGTAGTTAGACAAAATTAATTACATAATTTTCTCCAAATTCTTTCAGAATTTTTTCCACAGATTCAACAAAAGTTTCCCAGCTAGAGTAGGCATCTATCCCAAGCCATT